>CAYIJU010000053.1:0-5126 GCA_964363855.1 uncultured Candidatus Saccharibacteria bacterium
GGTTGTCTGCTTCCACTCTTTCAGCCAAAAACTTCTGACAATGGGATCGGTAACTGCGCTAAGTTTTTGTTCCATAAACTGGTCGTCGGTGAAAATTCTTGGAATCTCTACTAAAGTGCCGGGGTTGTCTTTGTCGGCCATCATAGCCAGCATGGCGTTTCTCATATAATGCTCAAACATCGGCCCGATAATTTCCGGAGGGAAAAGCTTGTAAAATATGGCGATCATTTCCTGAACGGCAAAATCTTTCTGCTCCGGCGTCTCATACTCAAGCATATTCAATCCCATCGGCCGCTCCATGTCAAACGGCTCAAATAAAACCACTTCGTCCGCCCTTTCTTTGGGAATCTGTTCTAAAATGTCTTCAATCAATTCTCCGTGCGGGTCAACCACTCCCACTCCTTCGCCATTTTGGATATCCTGTCTGATCATTTCCCGAAACAAACTGGTTTTACCGGTGCCCGTCTGTCCAACAACGTAAAAATGCCTTCTTCTGTCCTCGCGGGAAGCAAAAGAAACTTGTTTTTCCTCGCCTCGAAAAATAACCTTACCAAGCGCGTTTAATCCTTTTTCCGGAAGTTCCGACGGCGGGGCGGCAAAACCGCTTTTGACCCATTTTATGTTCGGCGATTCCGTGTGGGGCAGCGGAAAATGAAAAACACTGGCCAATTCTTCCAAATTTAAAATATTTTTCTTGTTATTGTCAAAATTTCTAAAACTGAAATTATAAATCAATTTCTTTAGGCCTCCTTTCTTCGCCCTTTCGGTCTTAAAACTGTTGTTTGAAGACGTGAACTGGCCGAAAACCCCTTCCAGATGGCCGATAATTTCCTCGGCTCTTTCTATTTTTCCGGCCGAAGCGATCAATCGGATATTGGCTTCAAAAACCGGCTTCTGGATTTTTTCCTCAATAGTTTTTATCGCCAATTCGTCAACTACATTGGCAATATCTTTTTTAGGATCTTTTCTGCCGCCAAAAACATCAGCCAATATTTCCGTTAAAGCATTTCTGCTTGCTTCGGCAATGGCTGCTTTTATTGGTTTGCCTTCCCTGATTTTCCCAGCAATTTTCCGGCCAAATTTTGTCCAAGACGATTGGGAAATGGGTCTGATGATAACTTGGATGGCTGCGCCTTCTTCAGCGGAAATTTTTGAAAGAGCGTTGGTAATATTGCCTAAAGGATCGCTATCTAGTTTTCTATAAGTGTTAATGGGAAAAATCGACGGCTGATCCAGTATTAAAGAAGACCCGACCGAAACTCCTCCCGGTTCAAAAATAGTATAGTCTTCGGGAACTTTTTCAACTGAAGCGCCGGGATAGACGCCTTGGATATATTTTTCCAAATTGGTTTCCAAAAGCTTCGGCACGGCAACGTAAAAAGAGATATCCGTGCCGCCAAGCTGGGAAGCGGCCTCAAAAGCGATTTGCGGCGAACCGTAAAGAAACTTTTTAAAAAACTTTGGGCCCTTAACATAAAGAAAATTGGAATAAATCTGCTCCATTATGCCTATTTGCGATTTTTCGTCTTTGCCTTTTTCCATTTCTTTCTTTTGTTCGTGCCTGATCATTTTGACTAAAAAAAGAGACATCTCAAAACTTTGCGAGAGATGCCCTTTTTTTCTTTTCATGCCAAGAAAAACAGCTAAAAAAACCAGCCCGACTAAAACTAATATTAAAATTGTCAAAAATAAAATCACCATCAACTATTTTTCAAATTCTCTGAAACGTCCTTCTTTGATTAATGAATCGTGCAAAGAATCTAATAAGTAGGCATCGCCGGTTTTCTTTGCCACGTCCACGGCAAAAACCAATCCCTTTTCTTTAGCCAAGGATAAAAGCCGGCTTACTTTGCCCTCATTATCCAATTCTTTGATCTTTACCGCCTCTTCTACCGCCTCTTTTTTCAATTCTGGAGTTAATTTTATCTTTTCTATTTCTGCTATTTCTTTTTGAATTTTTTCCTTTGCCGTTTCCTCTTGAATCGGTTCTGCTTCCCGGACAGTTTCCTTGCCCTGAGCCGCGTCGAAGGGTTTTTCCTCTAAAATTTCGGGCACTTCTTTTTCCGCCTCTTGTTTATAAAAGTTGTCCATATTGTCTATATAATAGCAAAGATGATATTATGAATCAATGATTTTGGTAGTCGGACTCGGCAATCCGGGGTCGGAATATAAAAATACCCGGCACAATATTGGCGCCAGAATAGTAAAAGAATTAAAACCCTTAAATTTAGAAGGGGTGGTTTTGGCTGAACCAACCACTTTTATGAACGAATCAGGCAAGGCGGTTAAGTCCCTACTTAGAATACTTAGAAACTCCGTTTCTAAGTGCGAAGAAACGGAGTTTCTAAGTAAAAATTTAATTGTTGTTCACGATGACCTAGATATTCCGTTGGGCGAATTTAAAATTCAAAAAAATCGGGGCTCGGCCGGCCATAAAGGAGTCCAATCAATTATTGACGCTTTAGGCACAAAAGACTTTAACCGAATTAGAATCGGAATTTGCCCCGAAAATGGAAAACCCGCTGATATTGAAAAATTTGTTTTACAAAAATTTACCAAAGACGAAGAAAAAACCTTAAAACAAGCCATCCAAGCAGCTATTGATTCTGTGGTTGGCTTAGCCAACCACAGATAAAAAAGGAGGCAGAATTAGGTTATCTGACTCCTCGCTTTTCTTTTGCTGATGAAAAGCCCAAAAACAGCAAAAAAAACAATAATTGCCAACGGCCTAAGAAATTAAGCCAAGATAGCCGCGGATAGGAACCCGCACCTTGGTTTTCATACTTCCGTCGCCCGAAACCATATTTCATTTGGCACGTTCTGATGTGATTGATTCTCGTATCCCTGTTCCGTGACGATCTGAATATATTCCTTCCACCAATTATCCTAGAACTTTTTGGCTTCCTTTCGGGACATAATCGAAACATTGGAATTTTTAATTTTCACTACCTCCTCCTTTATCTTTTCTCCTTTTTAAGGAACTGACTCTTTCCCTATTTTGAAATACTCGACTTCGGGAGTCTAGTAAGCATGCGCACGAACTCGTCTAAATATCTTTCATGGGCCGCGATAAGCTTTTCAGTTAATTCCTCGTTGTCTTTAGCTGTACATTTCACCACCTTGACTGGTTTCGGCAATGTAATGATTTCACTTAATTTTATCATTCTCCTCCTTCAGTTTTTCTGGTTCAATTTACGGAAATAAGCGTTACGACCTCTTTTCGCTTGGATTGGCACAAATAGAAAAAGAGCCGCTACTATAATCACCAGCACTAAAAATATTTTATCTTCAATAAAAGGATCGTGCACACGAAAAAGCACATAAAGCCAGAAAGAACAAACTTCAATCATTGCAATCGCGCCCCAAATCAATATATTCATAGTCATATTCCAATCCTTCAGCTCCTGCTTAGTCATTTTTCATCTCCCCTTATGCCAAATTTTTAAGGAGCTATGCCCCTTTTTTTACTGCAGATTCTTCTATCTTGAGATTAGGATATCTAGAATAAAAAGTCAATTTTGGATTTTTTGAGAAATAATGCTAATTTAAGGAAATGCGACTAGTAATCGTTGAAAGTCCGGCTAAGGGAAAGACAATCCAAAAATTTTTAGGACCGGAATATAAAGTTCTGGCTTCTTTTGGTCATGTGCGTGATCTGCCCAAAGGAGATTTAGGCATTGATATTGAAAATAATTTTGAGCCAAAATATATTATTCCAACTAAAGCCAGAAAAACCGTAAAGCTTCTTATACAAGCCGTAAAAGAAACTGAATCTACTATTTTAGCGACTGATGAAGATAGGGAAGGAGAGGCAATTTCCTGGCACCTTGTCAAAGCCTTGAAATTAGACGGCGATAAAGAACCATACCAAAGAATTGTTTTCCATGAAATAACTAAATCAGCCATAGAAGAGGCATTAAAAAATCCCCGCAAAATTGATATTGATCTGGTTGATTCCCAGCAAGCCAGAAGAATTTTAGACCGCTTAGTCGGCTACAAGCTTTCGCCTTTCTTATGGAAAAAAGTAGCCAGGGGATTATCAGCCGGCAGAGTCCAATCCGTAACAGTCAGATTAGTTTGTGAAAGAGAAAAAGAAATTAAAGATTTCAAACCGCAAGAGTATTGGCAAATTACTGCTTTATTTGATGGATTTGAGGCAACGTTAAAACTGGAAATTAAGAATCAGAAAGAAGCTGACAAAATTTTAAAAGATTTGAATGGCGCTGTCTACACAATAATAAATATTGAAAAAAAAGAAACCAAAAAAAATCCTTTACCGCCCTTTACCACTTCTACTCTTCAGCAATCAGCTTGGCAAAAATTCCATTTCCCGGCAAAAATGACAATGCAAATTGCCCAAAGACTCTATGAAAGCGGTTTTATCACCTACCACAGAACCGATTCTTTAAATCTTTCCGACTTGGCGTTAGGCGCAGCAAAAAATTTCATAACAAAAAATTACGGAGAAAATTATCATCAATTCAGGCAATATAAAACAAAATCAAAAGGCGCCCAGGAGGCTCATGAAGCAATCAGACCCAGCTATCCAGATAAAACTCCTGATTCTTTAAAATTAGAATCATATCAGGCAAAACTATATAACTTAATCTGGTGCCGTTTTATAGCCTGTCAAATGACTCCTGCGATTTTTGATTCTACCAAAGTAAAAATTGCAGCCAAAAAATATAATTTTCAAGCCAATGGGTCAACTTTGAAATTTGACGGATTTTTAAAAGTTTATCCGCTCAAATTTGAAGAAAAAAATCTGCCGGCTCTGGAAATCAACGATATTTTAAAGTTGATAAAATTAAATCCTTCCCAACATTTTACCGAACCGCCCCCCAGATACAACGAAGCATCTTTGATAAAGGTGCTAGAAGAAAATGGCATTGGCCGGCCATCAACTTACGCGCCAACTTTATCTACTGTCCAAGCTCGCAATTATATTGAAAAAGATGAGCAAAAAAGATTCCAACCGACCGAAATCGGCACAGTAGTCAATGATCTTTTAGTGAAGAATTTTCCTCAAATAGTTGATTTGCAATTTACCGCTAAAATGGAAAAAGATTTGGACGACATCGCCGACAATAAAAAAGAATGGGTGCCGATAATAAAAGAATTCTACG
>CAYIJU010000054.1:0-4981 GCA_964363855.1 uncultured Candidatus Saccharibacteria bacterium
AGGGGGAGTGGCAAGAAGATATTTTTACAAATTGTTTGGCAGTGGTCGGGTCAAGACAAATGACGAGTTATGGCAAGAGGGTGGTGGAACAGATTGTTACGGAAGTAGCGGCCGCTGGAATTACTATTGTTTCCGGATTTATGTACGGGGTGGATGCGGCGGCGCATAAGGCGGCTTTGCTGGCTGGTGGAAAGACAATTGCCGTGATGCCTTGCGGCATTGATTTGATTCATCCCGAGTATCAGCAGGATTTATATGGAGAGATTTTAAAAAATAACGGGCTGGTTATTTCCGAATACGAAGGAAGTTTCGCGCCGACACTTTGGACATATCCGAGAAGAAACAGGATAGTGGCGGGGTTGAGTAAAGCAGTTTTGGTTGTAGAGGCCGGAGAAAAAAGCGGATCTTTAATAACAGCAAACTACGCTAGAAAATTTAAGAGAAAATTATTTGTTGTGCCGGGCCCCATTACCAGCGAAAACTCTAAAGGCATTATGGAATTATTAAAACAAGGCGCCACGCCGATCAGTTCGGCAAAAGATATTTTAGATTATTATCCCGCAGATTGTAGATGTTTGACATCTACGGAACCGTTGATGTTAAACATCTACAAGTGTGACAATCTGGAACAAAAAATTATTGATTTATTAAAAAGAGAATCATCAGAAATTGATGTCTTAGCAAGAACTTTTGAAATGCCAGTTTCAAAAATGGGAACAACATTATCCCTGATGCAGCTTCAGGGTTTGATTAAACAAGAAGGCAATAAATACTACGTAAACTAAAACTTAGAAACTCCGTTTCTAAGTGAGAAACGGAGTTTCTTTAAACATGCTAGTAAAAGTGGCATCAGCGGCGAATATCGGGTTAGAGATGATCGGCATTGACGTGGAAGTTAATGTGGCCAGCAGGGGATTGCCGGCTTTTGATATTGTCGGCTTGCCGGACAAAGCAGTGGCTGAGAGCAAGGAAAGAGTCAAGACAGCTATATTAAGCTCTGATGTGGACTTTCCCAATAAAAAAATTACAGTTAATCTGGCTCCGGCCGATATTCCCAAAGAAGGTGCTTCTTATGATTTGCCAATCGCTGTCGGTATTTTAGCCACTGCAGTTTCCTGTCAAATTCCCGAGAAGTCATTATTTTTTGGAGAATTATCTTTAGACGGTTCTTTGCGCCACACTAAAGGAGCTTTGCTTCTGGCTCTTTTCGCCAAAGAAGCCGGATTTAAAAATATTTTTGTGCCAAAAGATTCAGCTAATGAAGCGGCGGTAATCAAGGGGATAAATGTTTTTCCGGTAGAAAATTTAATTCAGCTTCTAAGACATTTTTCCGGTAAAGAGGCCGTTAAATCGTTAACACCCGGTGTTGACGAAAAAACACCGGGTGTTTGCGTTGAGGCCGAGTTCGATATGGCGGAAATTTTGGGACAGGAACAGGCCAAAAGAGCTATGGAAATTGCCGCGGCCGGTGGGCATAATATTTTATTGATTGGCAGTCCTGGCGCCGGGAAAACAATGTTGGCTCGGGCGTTGCCCGGCATCTTGCCGCTTTTAGCTGATGAAGAATCGCTGGAGGTAACGAAAATTTATTCGGCGGCCGGACAAATTCCCGCCGGCGGTTCTTTACTAAGGGTGCCGCCTTTCCGTTCGCCCCACCACACTGCTTCATCTGTCGGATTGATTGGCGGAGGACAAAGGCCCCAGCCCGGCGAAATCAGCTTAGCTCACCGCGGGGTTTTATTTCTAGACGAGTTTAATGAATTTCCCAGAGCGGTTTTAGAAGCCATGCGCCAGCCGTTGGAAGACGGCCAGCTGACTATTTCCAGAGCCAAGGAGAGGGTAAAATATCCTGCTCGATTTATGTTGTTAGCTTCGGCCAATCCTTGCCCTTGCGGTTACTTGAACCATCCGAAAAAGGCCTGCATTTGTTCCTTAAGACAAATAAAAAAATATCAGAAAAGAGTTTCCGGTCCCATTTTAGACAGAATTGATTTGCATATTGATGTTCCGCCGGTTGATATCAGAGAGCTTTCGGAAAATCAAAAGGCCTCGGAATTTTTAGAGCCGTCGGAAAAAATTAGGCAAAGAGTGACTCAAGCCAGAAACATCCAGCGTCAGAGATTCGGTGATGAACATATCTTTACCAATGCTGAAATGAAAAATCCCCAAGTTAAAAAATATTGCAATTTATCAAAACCAGCCGAGCAGATTTTACAGCAAGCCGGGCTTAAATTCCAGTTATCGGCCAGAGCTTATTTGAAAATGATAAAGGTCGCCAGGACTATTGCTGATTTAGAAGGGTCGCCGGATATAGGAATTCCCCATATGGCCGAAGCCTTGCAATACCGGCCAAAAAGCTATGAGGCATAATTTAGAAACCGGAAGAATTGGCGAGGAAATTGCCAAAAAATATCTGAAAGATAAGGGTTATAAAATAGTCGGACAAAACTACAAGACAAGATACGGCGAAACTGATATAATAACTGAATGCGGCAAAGAATTAGTTTTCGTGGAAGTCAGGACGAAAATCGGGGAAAATTTTGGAACGCCCGAAGATTCGTTGGATAAAAGAAAATTGAGAAAACTTTGGCTAAATGCCAAGGCGGGCAAGGCCACAAGAATTGACGCAGTATGCATCGTTTTAAATAATAATTTAACAGTTGAACGTTTAAATCATTACGAAAATATAGGGCGGTCGATGAAGTAATACTTCATCTTCCTTCACCTGCGCTTTCGCTTTGCGAAAGCTTGGTGTATAATTAAATATATGAATACATTTTTTAATCGTATCATTAAGGTCAGCATCAATTTATTAGTATTTTTAGTTCCTTTGTTTTTTCTGCCGTTTTCTTTTGAAGCGTTTGAATTTAATAAGCAGTATCTTTTATTCTTTCTGGTTTTAATCGCTTTTTTTGCCTGGCTAGGCAAGATGGTTTTAGTTGATCAAGAAGTCAGATTCAAAAGAACGCCGCTGGATTTATTTGTTCTTAGCTTTTTATTTTTAGCGATTCTATCAACTGTGTTCTCAGTTAACAGGGGATCTTCGATTTTCGGGTTTTATGGCCGATTTTCTGATGGATTGCTCGGTTTGATAAGTTCAGGATTATTATATTTTATAGTTACAAATAACGCTGATATCAAGCGGATAGCAGGTTTGCTGAAAACATTTTTATGGTCAGTATTTTTTGTCACCTTAGTCAGTTATCTGTCTATTTTTGGCATTTTAGGGAAAATAAGCGCCGGGCTTCATTTGCCGCGAATTATGTCGCAGAATACATTTAATCCGGTTTCCGGAAGTTTGGAAGGATTAGCGATATTTTTAGCAGTAGTTATGGTATTTTTAACCGGGAGAATATTGACCAAGGCAGATAAGACAAAGAGTTCTATTAATTATATATTATTATTTACCGCTTTAGTTTTGCTGATAATTATTGATTTTACTTCGGCTTGGTGGGTCTTGTCAGTCAGCTTGATTTTGTTTTTAACACTCGCTTTGTGGAAACGGCTGTTTAAGGAAAACGTTAACCGGTTATTATTGCCGATATTTTTAATAGTTATCTCCGGATTATTTATTTCCACTAATTTAATCAATCTTAATCTGCCTCAAGAACAGGTATTGGGGCAGGAGATTTCTTGGCAGACAGGGTTTAAATCGGCAACAGACAATGTCAAATCAGGATTTTTAGGCTCGGGTGTAGGCACTTTCCATTATGATTTTGCCAAAGAAAAACCAACGAGTTTCAATCAAAGCTGGCTTTGGCAGATAAGGTTTGACAGAAGCGGATCTCATTTTTCAGAAATTCTGGCTACAATGGGATTTTTAGGATTGCTTTCTTGGTTGGCGTTGATTGGTATGTTTCTGTTGATAAGCTATTTTTTTACCAGTAAAAATTTATCGGTTGGCAATGGCCAATTGCCGTTATTGATGGGTTTTGTGGCTTTAGTAGTCGGCCAAGCTGCTTATTATCAGAATACGGTTTTGAGTTTTCTTTTTTGGCTGGTCTTGGCCCTATCTGTGGTTTCTTGGCAGAAACCCATAAAGGAGAAGGTATTCTCCTTTAAAAATTTTCCGGAATTGAATTTGGTTTTTACGACAATTTTAATTATCATCGGACTGGGAGGATTGGGGATGATATTTTTTGGAGTCAAGTTTTATTTGGCAGACCGGGCTTTTCTTAACGGCCAATATGAAAAAGCGGTTAAATTAAACCCTTATCAGAGCCAATACTGGACAATTCTCGCCCGATCTTATTTGCAGGATGCGATGGGAGATGCTTCTCAAGAAAAAGTCAGCAAAGCTATTGATGCGGCAAAAATAGCTGTTTTGAGAGGGCCGGGAGAAGTGGCAGCTTGGGAAACTCAAGGCATAATTTATCGCGGTATAAGAACAATGGCCGTTGGAGCTACCGATTGGGCGATAAAATCATTTGAAGAAGCCATTAAATTGGAACCGAGCAATCCGGTATTGAGAACCGAGTTAGCAAAGGTTTATATGCCCGATAATTTAGAAAAAGCTAAAGAGCAATTGGCCAAAGCCAAGGAATTAAAATCGGATTACGCCGATGCTATTTATCAGGAGGCCTTAGTTAAAGAACAAGAAGGAAATTCTAAAGAAGCGATAAAACTAATGGAAAATTTAGTTTTGAATAATAATCTTAATGCGGAATTAAGATTCCAGCTGGGCCGGCTTTACTATAATGATAATCAAATAGACGACAGCATTGCCGTGTTTGAAACCGTGCTTCAGATTTTCCCCAATCATTCTAACGCTCTTTATTCTTTGGGCGTGGCTTGGCAGAAAAAGGGGAATAACGCAAAAGCCAAAACATATTTTGAAAAGGTATTGGAATTAAATCCCGACAATCAGGATGTCAAAGACCGGCTAGCTGAATTAAACAAGAAATAGAGAGGGTAATCTGTGGTTGGCTAAGCCAACCACAGATTGGCTGTTGACAATTTTTATGCAAAGGAGTAATATTAA
>CAYIJU010000055.1:0-2867 GCA_964363855.1 uncultured Candidatus Saccharibacteria bacterium
GACTTCGGAAGATTGAAATATGCAAAGAGTAAAACCGGCAAATAATGAAATTTATCATGTATATAATCGCGGCGTAGAAAAAAGGGATGTTTTTATTAATGGCAAAGATTATTTGCGTTTTATTCATGATTTGCATGAATTTAATAATATTTTTCCAGCCGAGAATTCTTATTATTTAAAGAATAAATCTTTCGAAGTTGGACTTCGGAAGACAAACAGGAAAAGAGAATTATTGGTAGAAATTTACGCTTTTTGTTTAATGCCAAATCATTTTCATTTAATGTTGAGGCAATATGTTGAAGGCGGTATCACTGAGTTTATGCGTAAAATAGGAACCGGGTATACTAATTATTTTAATCAGAAATATGAGAGAGTTGGTTCTCTATTTCAGGGGAAATATAAATTAGTTAGATTAGATCGTCAGGCATACTTTTTCCATTTACCAAATTATATACACTTAAACCCATTAGGCATAGGATCAGTAGAATGGCAGAATGATGTCACAAAAAATTTAGAAAAAGCCATGGAGTTTTTAGAAAGTTATAAGTGGTCAAGTTTTCTCGATTATATTGGTAATAAAAATTTCCCTTCTGTAATAAATAAGGATTTTTTGACGAAGGTTTTAGGTTCGCCTAGTCAATATAAAAAAGAGGTTAAACGGTGGTTAAAAGAAATAAATTTGGTAAAAATTGAAAAATATATTTTAGAATAAATCGAATTTTTCTGAAGTTTTCTGAAGTCCGACTTCGGAAAATTGCGCATTATTATGTTACAAAAAATTCAAGTAGAGAATTTTAACAGAATTATAAAGGATCAAGAAAAATATGATTTTAACATCGATGCGGATGGCGTTTACTTGATTCTTTTTTCCGCGCGCTGCAAAAATTGGCTACAGAACTTTAGACGATTGTTTAGTGATGATGACTTGGCATTACAAGTAGACGATTATTTATTTGCGGAAATTAGAGGGAAAAAACGGGAATTCTCCGGTGTCGGTTCTTGGAACGGCAACGAATTGAAAAACAAAACCAAGGAAGTTTTCATTATCTTGCCTTTGAGAAAAGGTTTGCATACTATTAAATTTTGGGCTGGCGGTCAGCCATTTTTGGAGAAAATTGAAATTTATAAAGCGGGTACTTCTGACGGCGGAGAGTTAAATCTTCCGAAGTCCGACTTCGGAAGATTTAGCGGTTTTAGAGACGTGATAATTAAAAATTTAGCGGCTCTTGATTTAACAGTTAAATCAAGAGCCGAAAAGAATGACAAATTAGAATTAAAAATTGATGGTAAAATTCAATCAAACCCTAAATACAAAAGGTATGCAAAATGGTTTTGGTACGGGCAAGAATTGCTGGGCGCTTTGAAAGAGTATCGGGCGCCATATAGTTTGGAAAGCGGTGTTCATTCTTTAGAATTTCGCGGGCAGGGTCAGCCGACGATAGAATCTATCAGTTTTGCAATCCAAGGCCAATCGTTAAAATTTAAAGTAGGAAAGGTGCGGATTTACGAAGACATAATAATCTCTGATTTGGCTAATTTGAGATCAGCACCACGCTTAAAAAATAGTCAGATATTAGTTCAGCTCAAAGATGGTGATGAAGTCGAGATTTTGGAAGAAAGAATTATCAGTGATTATTACGAAAATTATTCAGAAGTTTGGCATGAAGTTATTTATCAGGATAAAAGAGGATTTATCTTGTCGTCATTTGTGGAAATTGAGGGGCAGGAAAGAGAAAAAATCATTGATTTGATAAAAGAAAAATGCTGGCAATATGATGCCGATGCTAACGTTATGTTATCTATTGCAGGCGTGGAGTCGCATTTTAAACCGTATGCGTGTTCTAAAAGGGGCCACCTGGGAGTTTTTCAGCTTGGTTTAAAGGCGGCAATTCAGGAGGGCGTGTCTGACAGATACGATTTTTATCAAAACATTGAAGGTGGCGTTAGATATTACAAATGGATAGAAAATAATGTAGGCGGCCGCGGCAATGTTTTAGAAAAAAGATTGGTTGCCTGGCACAGCGGACGGGATTATGTTATTGGTGTGGATAAAATTAATTATGAAAAACTGCCTTATGGCAACGAAGCGAGAAAATTCGTTAGAAGTGTTTTAGAAAACATTAAAACGCGTGATTGGTTCAAAATTATTTGGTTGCCAAGTATTATTATAATCGGATTATTGGGCTTTTGGGGAGGATCATTGCATATAGAAAATAAAATATTGGCCTCAGTTTTTTTCGATTTTGATAGTTTGCCAATTAGAGCTGAATATTTTTCTAAGGTAGAAAATAATTTAGAGAATTTAAAATTAAAAGCTACCGGTGAAAATATCATTTTTAATGAAAGATATGAAGGTATAAAAAAAATTATAGTGCGGGATTTACGCGATAAAGATATGAATCCTTACACCGAATTTATCTATTGGAATGATACTGGAGAATTTAGAGAAATTTTAAGCGGTTATTTTTCAAACGCGGCTTGGATATATTTTCAAGCGGGTAGTCATATTTTTTGGATTGAACGCGAAGAAGGAAAATACCTTCCCAGCACTTTTTATCTTCCGAGGGATGGGCATCTAATCAAGATTAAATTTTTTGAAGGTGGCGGACGCGTATGGGAAGATAGGTCGGGACCTTTTGAGATTCTGAATTTAGTCGGACCACCGATATTCCGAGAATTTAAAGATGGCGCACAGTGCTTGAGTGATATTAAGGAATATGAATTTAATTTCGGCGATAATTCGTTTAAAGAAATTAAATCGCAAGAACCTATTGAATGTCCTAACTTAGATAATTTTCAAGGATAGTTTTATGCGGTTTTTCGATTTTTAATTTATTGCCAAATGCAGCAATTGTTCGGGAACAAGA
>CAYIJU010000055.1:2967-4813 GCA_964363855.1 uncultured Candidatus Saccharibacteria bacterium
GCGGTTTTTCGATTTTTAATTTATTGCCAAATGCAGCAATTGTTCGGGAACAAGAACAAAAAGGACGATTTGGCTGTATGGTTGTATAATAGACGAAGGGAAAAGCAGGGAAATTAAAAGTGAGCTATTTGATTTGAATTTAAGCGGTTGATTAGAATATTAAAAAGAGAATCTTCCGAAGTCGGACTTCGGAAGACTTCGGAAGATTCCTAACATAAAATTTATGAATCCAATCCAAAAAATTGCCGCGCTTTTGCGCGCGCCGGTTGAAGTTTTGACCGATTTATTCGCTAAAATGGAGTTCAAAACCGGCAAAACCGGCGTGGCGGACAAGATCTTTGAAGAAAATCGAGAAGCGGTCGGAAAAAAGTTTGAAATTTTGGGAATTTCGTCCGAGCGCGCCGAAAGCCAGAACACCCAGATGGCGATAATCAAGAAAACCGAAGAAGCCGACTTGGCTTTCTTTGATTTTTTGGGCCGGTCGGATTTCAGTTCCGAAGCCGGCTACCGGAATTTGATTGAAAAAGTTCGTGAAACGGCGCAGATCGGCCAGGGATTTTTTTTGAAAGAAGAAAAAATGCGGCGGTTTCTGGTTTTAAATTCGCCCAAAAATATTTTGGCGGCCTTGGGCCACTCAAGTGTCGGAGAGATGCTGGAAAAAGAGGATGTTTATGAAATTTTCGCGGCGTTGAGATTCGTGGAAAACGAACGGTGGCTGAATGAAGTTTTTTTCCGGCCCTTCAACGATCTTTCGTCGGAAAGTTTTGAAGAACGGCCGATAAGAATCACGGTGCTTTCGGAAAAATGGGCCCAGATCGGGGAAAAATTCGTCGGCAAAAAATTGCATAAGATCAGCCATTTGAAAGAGATGGGCATGGTGTTCGTTATCCCCGTCAAAAAAGATTATTTTCCCGGCCAGACACTGGAAACTTTCAGTTTGATTCTGCACTATTTGCACGAGATCGACTTTTATTGCCGTCTTTTTAAAAAGTACGCGGCCTCTCCCGATTTTGGCGCCAATATCGTTAAACTTCTTTCGGGCGAGGTTTCAAATTCTGTTTTGCCCAAAGACAAAATGATTTGGCGGATAATCCAGCGGTATTTGGCTAAGAACGACCCGCAGGACCCACGGCTCTTTGAAGCGCACGTGAATCCCGAGACCGTGCATTGGCTGAAAGCGGAGAAAGAAATGGACCGGTTGGCCAAAAACAATCCTTCGCTCAAAATGGATTTTTGGCAGGGGACGGATGATTTCACGGGTGAACTTCTTTTTGCTGGAAAAAAGGGGGAAGAGATCGTGAGCTTTGACCTGTTGGATAATATCATCGCGCTGACCCACGGGGGGCTCGGAAAATATTTGTATCACCAGCAAGAGGCTTTGTGGAATAAAATTTTCATTGAATTTATGGGCGAAGCGAGGCTGGAAGAATTGATCGTGGAAAATATTGAGAAAGGCTATATTGAACTTTAATTTTTTTCAAGATGCTTTATAAAGAAGTATTAAAAAAAGCGCAACTCGGCCGATACGCCATCGGTTCTTTCAATTTTTCCACGGCCGAGGTTTTGAAGGCGATAGTTCAAGCGGCCAAAGAATTGAAAGCGCCGGTCATTCTTTCCACTTCCAAAAAAGAAGCCGAATTTTTGGGCATGCGGGAAGCGGCGGCTTTGGTCAAGTCGTGGCGAGAAGCGACAAAGCTTCCTTTGATCTTGAATTTGGACCACGGCAAGGATTTTGAGGATATTAAAAAAGCGATTGCCGCGGGTTACAACGCGGTCCATTTCGACGGCTCGGAACTTTCTTTTCAGGAAAATCTGTGGCAGACCAAAGAAGTGGTTGATTACGCCC
>CAYIJU010000056.1:0-4679 GCA_964363855.1 uncultured Candidatus Saccharibacteria bacterium
TTATCAATCTTGCATAAATTCGTATATTCGCATATAATTCGTTATTCGTTGATTTTATGAAAATTAAAAAGAACGATCAAGTGTTAATAATTTCCGGCAAAGACAAGGGAAAGAAGGGTAAGGTTTTAAACGTTTTTCCTAAAGCGAATCAAGTTTTGATTGAAGGAATTAATTTGAGAAAACGGCATCAAAAACCGAAAAAGGGAGGAGAAAAAGGCCAAGTTATAGAGTTTTCCGCCCCGGTTAACGTTTCAAACGTAAAATTGATTTGCCAGAAATGCGGAAAAGCTGCTAGAGTGGGGTATAAAATAACCGGAGATAAAAAAAACAGGATTTGTAAAAAATGTAATCAAGAGATATAGAACTTAGAAACTCCGTTTCTAAGTGAGAAACGGAGTTTCTTTAAACATTAAACTATGTTAAATTTAGAAGAAAAATATAAAAAAGAGGTTATCCCGGCAATGATGGAAAAATTTGGCTATAAGAATCCAATGGCTGTTCCTAAAATTGAAAAAGTGGTTGTTAATACCTGTTTTGGAAGAATGGTTGCCGACAAATCGGGCGAAGAACAGAAAAAAATTGAAAATTCAACTACGCAGGATATTTCTCTTATTTGCGGTCAAAGATCGGTTTTGAAAAAAGCAAAAAAATCAATTGCCGCTTTTAAACTGAGAGAGGGATTGAATATCGGAGTCGCCTGCACTTTAAGGAGAAAAAGAATGTATGATTTTTTAGACAGGCTGATTCATATTGTTTTACCCAGGTCGCGCGATTTTCGGGGAATTGATTCTAAAGGTTTTGATCAGTCCGGAAATTTAACAATAGGCATGAAGGAACATATCACTTTCCCTGAAATATTATCTGAAAAAGCCAGGAACATTTTTGGATTGGAAATTACCGTTGTGACTAATGCTAAAAATAAAGAAAAAGGAATTGAATTTTTGAAATTAATGGGCTTTCCGATTAAACCAACAAATAAATAAGATTTTATGGCAACAAAAGGACAAATAGCAAAATCAAAGAGAAAGCCGAAATTTAAATCGCGGGTGGTCAGGCGCTGTTTTCGCTGTGGCAGAAAAAGGAGTTTTATGAGACAATTCGGATTGTGCAGGATATGCTTCCGCGAAATGGCAAATCAAGGATTAATACCCGGCGTTAAAAAATCATCATGGTAGACCCAATCGCTGATATGTTAAACAGAATAAGGAATGGCCAGGCCGTTTCAAAAGAAACGGTTGATTTTCCATTTTCCAATCTGAATTATGAGATTGCTAAGGTTTTGGAAAAAGCCGGGTTTATCGGAAAGATAGAAAAACAAAAAAAGAATTTAGAAATTACCTTGAAATACGAAGACAAGAAGCCTTTTATTTCGGGATTGAAAAGAATTTCCAAATCCGGCCAGCGGATTTATGCGCCATTTAAAGAAATTAAAAAAGTGAAAGGCGGTTATGGCGTAGCTGTTGTTTCAACTTCCAAAGGATTAATGACTGACAAGGAGGCGATAAAACAGAAATTAGGGGGCGAAATAATTTGTAAAATATGGTAATTCAAATATATGTCAAGAGTAGGTAGAAAACCAATTGAAATTTTAGATGGGGTTGAAGTGAAAGTTGTTGGCAGCAACGTCAGCGTTAAGGGACCAAAGGGCGAAATTTCCCGGGAATTTCCGTCTGAATTTAAAATTGCCATAGAAGGGAGTAAAATTTCAATTATCCCGCCCCAATTTGAGAAAAAAATAAAAGGAAAACAATTGAAAAGGATTGAATCCCTTTGGGGCACGGCAAGAGCTAATTTAAATAATATGGTTAAGGGAGTGAAAGACGGTTTCGAAAAAAAACTGGAAATTGAGGGTATAGGATTCAAGGCTTTGATTTCGGGAAAGGACCTTGAGCTATTTGTTGGTTTTACTAATTCTATAAAAGTTCCGGCGCCGGAAGGAGTAAATTTTTCAGTGGTGAAAAACGTTATCACGGTTTCCGGCGTGGATTTAGGAAAAATAACTCAGGCGGCTTCAATGATCAGAAAATTTAAAAAACCGGAACCTTACAAAGGGAAGGGTATAAGATATCAGGGAGAAATAATCCGGAAAAAATTAGGTAAAAAGGCAGTTGCCACAACCGGTGGCGCTTAATATTATGTCTATTCAAAAAAGACGCCAGCGGATAAGAGCAAAGGTTTCCGGCACTAATAAAGTTCCGCGGCTTTTAGCTGTTAAATCAAACAAGCATATTGCCGCCCAATTAATCAATGACGATAAGGGAGAAACGTTAGTTAGCGTCAGTGATCAAGAATTAAAATCCAAAACTAAAATTACAAAATCCAAAATGGCTTTTGAAGTGGGGAAATTAATTGCCGAGAAAATTAAAAACCTGCCTGCCGGCAGGCAGGTTGAAAAAGTAGTTTTTGACCGCGCCGGATACAAATATCATGGTAGGATAAAGGCCTTAGCCGAAGGAGCGAGAGAAGGAGGACTTATATTCTAATTTTTAATTTTTAATTTCTAATTTTAAAAAATGTTCAGACAAAATAGAAAATTTGATAAGCCGAGGGATGAGTTTGACTCTAAGCTTTTGGATTTGGCTAGAGTATCCCACACGAGAGCCGGCGGCAAGAAAATGAGATTTCGAGCGGTAATTGTTGCCGGAAATAAATTAGGCAAAGTCGGAGTCGGAGTGGCTTCAGGTTTGGACGTGGCTCAATCAATAGAAAAAGCTACTTTCCAGGCAAAAAGAAATATTATTGAAGTTCCTATTTCAAAAAATACTATTCCTCATGAAGTCAGCGCTAAATTCGGAGCAGCCGAAATTTTACTTAGACCTCAAAGAGAAGGCCGGGGCTTGGTGGCCGGAGGCCAGGTCAGGGTTATTTGTCAGTTAGCCGGGATCAAGAATATTTCTTCAAAAATTTTAGGCCGAACCGGTAATAAATTAAATAACGCCAGGGCAACGATTGTTGCTTTAAAAAAATTAAAAAAACAACATGCAGACACACCAATTAAAACCAACGCATAAGCGTAAAAAAGCCCAAAGAATCGGCCGAGGCGGTAAAAGAGGCACTTATTCCGGAAGAGGTATTAAAGGTCAGACATCTCGGGCCGGCAATAAGGGACAACCGATTATTCGGGAATTAATAAAAAGATACCCCAAGCTTAGGGGTTATAGATTTAAGGGGATAGGCAAAGAAAACCCGGTGGTTTTAAATTTGGATATTTTGGATAAAAAATTTCAACAAGGGGAAAAGGTGAACTGTGAAACCTTACTGGAAAAGAAATTGATCAGTAAAATAAAAAGGGAAATGCCGAAAGTAAAAATTTTGGCTAAGGGAGAAATAACCAAGGCCCTTATTTTTGAGGGTTGCTTAGCATCAAAATCGGCGAAAGAAAAAATCATTAAAGCCGGCGGAAAAATTTAGCATGTTCCAAAAAATTACCCAAATTTTCAAATTAAAGGACTTAAGGAACAAAATCCTCTTTGTTTTGGCTGTTTTTGTTATTTTTCGGATTATGGCGAACATCCCTGTCCCCGGCATCAACGCTGAGAATCTGAAGAATTTTTTCAACCAATTCCAAATGTTGGGTCTTTTAAATGTTTTTACCGGAGGGGCTTTAGATAATCTTTCAGTGATTATGCTGGGGTTAGGCCCTTATATCACCGCTACGATTATCTTGCAGTTGTTAACAATGATTTTTCCCCAATTGGAGCGGCTTTATAAAGAAGAAGGCGAACAGGGCCGTCAGAAATTTAATCAATACGGCAGGCTTCTGACCGTGCCCTTGGCAATGCTTCAGGGTTATGGCATGCTTTCTTTGCTTGCCAGGCAACAGATTATTCCCAATCTCACTCCCCAATTATTATTCGTTTCAATTATTACCATCACCGCCGGCAGTTTATTTCTGATGTGGCTGGGAGAATTAATTTCTGAAAAAGGCATTGGCAATGGGGTATCTTTGTTGATTTTTGCCGGAATTATCGCCGGTTTTCCGAATAATATCCGGCAGCTTGCGGTCACTTGGGATCCGGGTAAAATTCCTTCATATCTGTTTTTTATCGCTTTTTCTTTCATAGCCATTGCCAGCGTGGTTCTGATAAATGAAGCTAGGAGAAATATTCCTGTTTCCTATGCCAAAAGAGTGCGGGGGAATAAGCTTTTTGGCGGCGCATCTACATTTTTGCCTTTAAATATTAATCCGGCCGGAGTCATTCCGATTATTTTCGCTTTATCAATTTTACTTTTTCCCACAATGATTGCTAATTTTCTGGGCGGTCAAGGAGGTATGGTGGGTAATTTAGCCCGCGGAATGGGGCTTTTTTTCCAAAATCCTTGGGTTTACGGCGGTTCTTATTTTATTCTGGTAGTTCTTTTCACATTTTTTTATACTGCCGTTACTTTTAATCCTAAAGCCATTTCCACTAATTTACAAAAAATGGGCGGCTTTGTTCCGGGAATTAGGCCCGGAGAGTCAACGGCCCATTTTCTTCAATATATTTTAAATAGGGTTTTGTTGATCGGCGCCATATTCTTGGGACTGATTGCCGTGGCGCCTTCCCTTATCGGAGCTGTTTCGGGCGTTCAGGTTTTTAAATTTTTAATCGGCGGCACTTCTTTATTAATCGTGGTTTCCGTAGTTTTGGAAACCTTGCGTCAAATTCGTTCGCAATTGCAAATGCACGATTATGACA
>CAYIJU010000057.1:0-4609 GCA_964363855.1 uncultured Candidatus Saccharibacteria bacterium
TATTTTTTTTAGGAACGCCCCTCATCTCTTTCTTAATCTTGTCCAGTTCTTCAGCAGATGGTTTTTCAAATTTTGCGCATTTTTGGCAAACTTTTCTTACCAGCCGTTGGGCAATAGCTATATTTAAAGCAGGTCCGATGTCAGCCGGTTTCACCCCTAAATTAACGAGCCTTGCCACTGTGCCGGCGGCATCGTTAGTGTGTAGGGTAGTTAAGACTAAATGGCCGGTTAAGGCTGCTTGCAGACCGATATCAGCGGTTTCCAGGTCTCTGACTTCGCCGACTAGGATAACATCGGGGTCTTGTCTGATAATGGAACGGAGGCCCGAAGCAAAATTATAGCCTTTTTCTTGCGCCACCTGTGTTTGAGAAATACCTGCTAAATGATATTCAATCGGGTCTTCAATAGTGATAATTTTGATTTCCGGATTTTGGATTTCTTTTAAAAATGCGTAAAGAGTGGTAGTTTTTCCCGATCCCGTGGGACCAGTCACAATAATCATTCCATTCGGTTTTTTGATTTCAGCCTGGAAGAGATTTAAAAGATCCTCCCTTAAACCAAGGTCTTTAAGCGAAACCAAGGATTTAGGATTTAAAATTCTTAAAACAACTGTTTCTCCGTATTCTGTGGGCAAGGAGGAAACCCGAATTTCAATTGCCAAAATTCCTGTTATAATAGAAAACCGGCCATCTTGGGGCCGATCGGTAACATTAAACTTAATGCCGGAAAGCAATTTTATTCTTGAGAGGAGGCTTCCATAAATTTCTTTTGATAAAAGTAAAACATCCTGTAAAATTCCATCAAATCTGACCCTTAATTTTACTTGCTCCTCTTCGGGTTCAATATGGATATCGGAAGTGCTAAGGCTTATAGCTCCGCCCAAAATTATTTCCAAAATATCGCTGGTTTCTTTTCCTAGGGCGCCTTCAATTTCTTTTTTAAAATCCAAAACATTCTTTATTTCTTCTGTAAATTTTTTTGAAATTTCAACCATTAAAAGATATTATATTATTAGATTTAAGATGTCAACAAAAATTATTACTCAAACGGCAAAAGAAACGCAAAAAACAGCAGAAATATTGGCTGAAGAAATTCTAAAAATGCCTTGCGGAAAAGGGGCGGTTGTTTTGGCATTAATTGGAAATTTAGGCGGAGGCAAGACTACTTTTTTACAAGGATTTGCCAAAGGTTTGGGAATTAAAGAAAAAATTAACAGCCCGACGTTTGTTATTATGAAAAGGTTCAACCTTGCCTGCCGGCAGGCAGGTAATTTTTATCACTTTGATTGTTATAGAACCCAGAAAGCGAAAGATATTTTAGATTTAGGGTTTCAAGAAATTATTAGCAACCCAAAAAACATCGTGGCAATTGAGTGGGCAGACAGGATTAAGTCTCTCTTGCCAAAAGACAGGATTATGATACATTTTGAATTAATCGGTAAAAATAAAAAAATTATTTTTACTGAATAAATAGTTATTTCCCATAATAATAAGGATTGAAAAGAAGGAGAACATAATGCAATTAAGAAGAAAACTCACGCAAGGGATAAATGATATTAAAAAGGCATTTGAGCGACCGGTAAAAAAGGTCTGTATTTTCCCCGGGCAAAATTCTCATTCCTTCGGAATGGGATCGGGTATACCCAAGAATATTTTAGAAGATTTGTACAGATGGACAGCAGAAGCACTGGGAGATAATTTAACCTCTTTTTTATTTTATCTCATTTCCGCTGATGCCGCCAAGGTTCAAGGAGAAGAAAAACAAAAGCTGCAAAAAGAATTAAATCAAAATGTCCAATTAACAACCTTTATAACCTCTTGCGGTTTATATCTCAAAGACCAAGAAGAAACAGGTATTGTGCCAGATTATGTAGCCGGCCCTAGTCTAGGACTGTTCGCCGCCCTTTTTGCCGCAAAGGTTTCTCCATACTCTCAATTAGTAAAAATAGTGAAAATTCGCCAATCATCTATGAACGACGCTTCCATTTTGTTTAATGGAGGAATGACGGCAGTCCTCGGAGAAAAAACCATAAAAGAAGGGTTTTTAAAAAGGACAAATGTTAAAATAGCCAATTTTAATACTCCGGTTCAAACAATACTAACTGGTTTAAAAGAGCAGCTTCCCGTTGTTGAATTAAGGTTGAAACGGCGAGGGTTTAAAATAGTTCCGTTAGAAGAAGTGATTGTCGCCAACCACCACCCTGACTACATGATTTTGGCGTCGGTTGCCCTTGATTATGTTCTTAATCTACCCGATACGATTATTAATACGCCAGAAATACCACTGATATTAGATACCACAGGTAAACCGGAAAATGATCCCCATAAAATCAGAAGAGCGATAGTAAAGCAACCGATAAGTCAAACGCACTGGCGTTGGGTTATAGAGTTTTTTATAAAACAAAAAATATCAAAAAGCTCTATAACTGAGATTGGTCCGGGGAAAAAGTTGACGAAAATGTTAAACGATTTCCCTGACTTCCTAAAACTGGAAGAAACGATGGAAAAAATTCCGGTATTGGATACAAAATAATGTTAAGTCCGATTCCTGTTTTAAAATTAAAATAGGTGTCGGGCTTTTTTATTTGATAAAATAAGATTAGAATATAACAATAGAGGTAAAACATACAGAGACCCGTTCTCTGTATGTTTACAAAAACATGCCATATCGTAAAGAAAAATTTAATAACGGGGATATCTACCATATTGTTCTTAGGGCAATAGATGAAAATTTAATTTTTAAAGATTTAGATGATTATTATCGCGGTATTTTTTCTATTTATGAGTTTAACGATGCGAAACCAGTGGTTATTAGAGACCGTCGGCAAGCTCGTTCCCGTATTAAAAGAATTTTAAGAAAGGCCGATAAAGATCCGCGTTTTGCTACCGATTTTCGCGATAAAATGGTGGAGATTTTAGCTTTTTGTCTTATGCCAAACCATCTCCACTTGCTTGTGAGGCAATTAAAAGATAATGGCATCACTAAATTTATGAGAAAATTTGGCGCAGGTTATGGAGGATACTTTAATAAGAAATATAACCGTAAAGGGCACGTTTTCCAAAATAATTTTAAAACTGTTCCTATAAAAAACGATGAACAATTAAAAATAGTATGGGTATATATTCACGCTAACCCTCTTTCTTTAATAGAACCGAAATGGAAAGAGAGGGGAATTCGTAATCTCGTAAGGGCTGTAAAATTTTTAGAAAGTTATAAGTGGTCAAGTTGCCTAGATTATCTTGGGGCAGTTAATTTCCCCTCGGTCACAAAAAGGGAATTTATAACAGAACTTATGGGCAGTCAAAATAATTGTAAAGAATTTTTAAATGATTATATAAAATATAGGGGCAGGGTTAAAGAGTCTCCCGAGCTCGTCTTAGAGTAAAAAACATACAGAGAACGGGTCTCTGTATATTTTTTATGGTAAAATAAATATTATGGAGGAAAAAAAGAAACGGTTAATTATTATTGATTCCAATTCGGTTATTCATCGGGCTTTTCATGCCTTGCCGCCTTTAACCAATAAAAAAGGAGAGGTGGTCGGCGCGGTTTACGGATTTTTATTGGTCTTTTTTAAGGCTATAAAAGATTTCCAGCCGGATTATATTGCGGCTTGTTTTGATTTTCATGCGCCAACTTTCCGCCATAAAAAATTTAAAGAGTATAAAGCCAATAGACCGCATGCCCCCGAAGAACTTTATTCACAGATTCCTAAAGTTAAAGAAGTTTTAAAAAGTTTTGGCGTCCCGATTTTTGAGAAGGAGGGTTTTGAAGCGGATGACATCATCGGCACGATCGCTTCTTTATCTCCGGTTGAAACAATTATTTTAAGCGGCGATGCGGATAATTTACAACTAGTTGACGCTAAAACTCAAGTTTATTTATTAAGAAAAGGAGTTAAAGATATAGTCTTATATAACAGAAAAGCGGTAGAAGAAAAATACGGAGGATTAACCCCCGAACAGCTAGTTGATTTTAAAGGGTTGAGAGGAGATTCTTCAGATAACATCCCCGGCGTAGCCGGAATAGGAGAAAAGACTGCCACGAGCTTAATTTTGGAATTCGGCGGACTGGATCTAATATATAATAATCTGGCCTTAATCACATCAAAAGTTGAAGAAAAATTAACCAAAAATAAAGAACAGGCGTATCTAAGTCGGGAGTTGGCTACGATTGAAAAAAAAGTTCCTCTTGATTTTAATTTAGAAAAGTGCCGTTTTAATAATTATAATCACGATGCGGTTCGTGAAGTTTTAAAAGAGTTAGGATTCCATAGTTTAATTTCCCGTTTGTGATAAAATATAAATAATACAAAGGCCGAAAATGTTTTTATTTAATTAACAAATAATAAAATAATGAAAAGCAAAATTGTTATTGCAGTTGTTATCGCTTTCATCCTTTCTTTGGGAGGTTTGTACCAAGGATTTCAAAACGGAAACGAACTCAAAAACGGATTGACGAAATTGACCGAAAGGATAGATACGGAGGTTCAAAGGTTAAATAAAAGAACCACCACCAATGTTTATTCCGGCGAACCAGTTGGTTATGTTATTGAATTTGAAAACGGAACAACCTTTTATGTTTCCGGAGATACTGGTCCTATGGCCGA
>CAYIJU010000058.1:0-3131 GCA_964363855.1 uncultured Candidatus Saccharibacteria bacterium
TTTTTCTGGCGGCGTAAATACCGGCCGTAATTCCCGCCGGCCCGCCACCGATGATTATTAAATCAAGTAACATTAAAATTTAGGCAAAATATTAGGAATTTCTTCTATTAAATCAGCTGAAGTCATTGATTCTCCCAATTTTTTAGCCGCTAATTCTCCGGCGGAACCATTGATAAAAGCCGCTGCCTGACCGGCTAAAAATGGCTCTATACCTCTGGCCATTAACGCTCCGGCAATCCCGGCCAAAGTATCGCCCGTTCCGCCGTCGGTCATATAAGGGGAACCTGTTTTATTTAAAGCCACTTCGTTCCCGTCGGAGATGATATCAATCATGCCCTTTAATAAAATTGTCGCTCCCAATTTTTTGGCTTCTTCTTGAACTATTTTTATTCTTTCTTCATCCGGTAAATTATAGACTTGCCGGCCGGTTAAAATAAAAAATTCATAACTGTGCGGAGTAAACAAAAATTTTTTGCCGTTAATAATCTCCTTATTTTGGTTGATGGCATAAATAGCATCGGCGTCGATTACCACCGGCACTGAAACTTGCTTAAGATATTCATTTATCGTTTCTTGAGTTTCTTTCGTCCGGCCCATACCGCCGCCAATAACCACAGCGGTTTTACCGTTAGAAACATCTTTAGCCGATTCGGTCATTGAAAGAAGAACGGCTAAATGCTCTTTTGTCAGCCATTTTCCTTCCAAAGGATAAGCCGCCATAATTGGAGAAAAAGAAGCAATAATATCGGCCGCTCTTTTGGGGGCGATAACTTTCACCATATCCACGCCGGCCTTAAAAGCCGCCAAAGTGGAAAGAGCCGGAGAGCCGGAATAGAAATCCGATCCGCCGATAATTGTCAGCAAGCCAAAATCGTATTTTTTAGAATTTGATGGTCTTTCTTTGTAAATCTCTTTTAAAATATCTCCAGTTACGTTAAATGTTTTTGTCATATTTTTTTTCTTAAAAAAGCCGGCGTTTGCCAAATTTGTTCCTCGGCTAAAATTTTGGCTTCCTCTTCTTCAACATCTTGCCTTACCTGGATGGCATTTTTCCTAATTTCCGGTATTTTTTTAGGAACCTCCAACGGCAGTTTCTTTTGTCTTACTCGCCTAATTATTTTTTTTATTTTTATCTCCGGTTCTTCTATTTTTTTAACAACTGCTGGTTTTATTTTTTTCTTCGGCCGCCGGAGTGCTTTGGTTTTTGGCGTATCGCCAAAAAAATCTCTCATCTGGCATCCTACAGCCAAAAGCGTAGTTTTAATAACGCCCTTATATTTTTTGTTTTGAGATATGCCAAAAATAATTTTAGCCTCCTTATTGGTCAAATTAAAAATTGTTTCGGAAATTTGGCTTACCTCTGATAACTCTAAATTCTTTTCTCCGGCAATATTAAACAAAGCCCCCTTTGCTCCCTTAATGCCATATGGGAAAAGCGGCGAGCTAACAGCCTTTTCAATAGCCTCTTTGGTCGCTCCCTCCGATTTTTGAACTTTAACAGAACTCAAAAAAGCTAATTTCCCGGTGCCGGAAAGTATTGTTCTTAAATCGGCAAAATCAATATTGATAAGCCCCGGTTCAAAAATTATTTCAATAAGCCCTTCCAGCCCCTCGGCTAAAATTTTATTAATCATGGAAAAAGCGCTGCTTAATGGCGTGGTTTTATCTACAAGCTGAAAAATTCTTTCGTTAGGGACAACAACGAAGGCGTTAACTTTTGATTTTAAATTTTCTAAAGCAGCTTTGGCAATTTCTATTTTCTTTTCGCCTTCAAATTTAAAAGGCAGGGTAAAAATTCCTAAAGTTAAATTTCCCAGTCCTCGGGAAACCTTGGCGAAATACGGGCTGGCCCCGGACCCAGTGCCTGATCCTAAAGTAGCAACAATAATTGTTAAATCCTGATCTTGAAAGATTTTTTTTATTTTTTCTTTATCAGCTTCAGCCGCTAAGGCCGCGGTTTCCGGGTTCATGCCCGTTCCTAATCCATGGGTAAAACTCTCGCCAAATTGCAAGGGAATAACTTTTTTACTGATATGTTTCAAGGCCTGCGAATCGGTATTTGCCGCCACAAAAGAAGCTCCTTTGACTCGGCCGGCAATTTCCGAAACAATATTTCCTCCGCCGCCGCCGATGCCAACTACTCTGATTTTCACCTTTTTAACATTTTCAGATTTAATCGGTACAAACGGCTTTTTGACTTGAACTTTAACTTTCTTTGCCATTACTTTAATTTAACCCGTTGGCAGCTCATAGTCAACACCCCCTTCTTGACAAGGACTTTTCGGAGTATACTAAAATAATACTTTGATTAAAGGTCGAAATTAGTTTATAAATTTAATATTTTAATTTATGTCAGATTTAATTGATCTTTTTTCCAATTCTCAAACCCAATGGATTTTGATTTTGATTGTTATTGATGTAATTTTAGGAGTTATCAGCGCTTTGATCAAAAAAGATTTTCTTCTGGGAAAAATGGCCGGCTTTATGAAAAAAGCTGTTATGCCCTATGTTCTTGGCTACGCTGTTTTAAACTTGGCCGGTCAAGCCCTGCCTGCCTTATCAATACTTGTGAAGGGAGCTTATCTTTTGATAATCTTGGCCCTAGTCGGTTCTATCTTGGGCAACCTGAAAAAAATCGGCATCCCTTTCCCCAAAATACTCGGCAAAGAATAATTCTCCGTAAGAAATTAAAAACACTCCGTATCCAGTCGGAGTGTTTTTTTATCAACTATAGAATATTAATAACCCGCGGCTTTGCATTGCTGACAAAGAGTTTGACCGGAAGAACCGGCCATAGAACAATATTGCGAGCTTGGTATGGCGGAAAAGGCGGCGCAACTGGCTGCGTTGACCGTTGGCTGTTGCTGTAATTGAGGGATTGCCGGAGAAGAAATATTCGTATCGCCCTGATAAGAAAAATTAGTATTAACTGAAAATCCGGAAAAAATATTACCGCCCGGCAATGAAGGGGAAGAAAGGTTTAAGGAAGAAACATTAAGTTTTGGCAATGGCGAAAGAGAGATATCAATTTCCGGCGTCTCAACTTTTAATTCTTCCAACGACTTTTCAACGCCTTTTGATCCCCCGTCGATAGACCCGCTTTTTGTCAAAAAATAAATTCCTCCGCCGAC
>CAYIJU010000058.1:3231-4518 GCA_964363855.1 uncultured Candidatus Saccharibacteria bacterium
TATTTTTCCGGCGGAATTTCCGCGCCGGTTGTTAAATAAAATGAATCAAGAATCGCAGCGCCGCTTGAAGTAGTTTCTTTAATAATTTTCATCGCATGCCCGCCGGCTTTCAAGTTTACGCCGCTGCCGACTTTGTGCCAGGCGAAAACTCCGATTTTATTATCTGCCGGAACTGACGCGCTTGTTTCAGGAAATGTGCCGTAATTTTTCCCGTCAAAAATTATCGTAATTCTTCTCACTCCTCGCGGCTGAAAATTATCAACATAATCGCGCACCCATATATTATATTGCCCGTCTTTCGGCGCAGTAAAATTATAGCTCAATGATTCGCCGCCGCGCGACAGATACCAATAACCCGTGCCAAACATTGGTGGCCGCCAGCTTTCAGCGCTTCTCCCCTTGATTGAATGCCATGATTCGGTTCTCGGCAAAAGATTTGTTGAGACTTCGCTTTCGGCCTCAATAGTAACTCCTGTTCCCTTTGTTGCTTCTAGCGCTTTAAGATCAGCAACCATTTTATCGAATATATCTTTATCGCCTTTTATATTTTCTGCTGCATCAATAAGAGACTGGTCAAGCGCGGTGGCGGAAGCGTTCGTGCACATTGAATTAATACTGGCAATTTTAGCAAGCGTTGCCTGTGCCTGTTTCTTAAAGTCATTAAATTTATTTGCGTTAGCGTTCACAATGGCTTTATCAATTGAATTTATTTGAGCAAGACCGCTGGCAATTTGCTGTTTTACATTTTCAAACTGGGGCTCCACTGCCCTGCACAACTTTTTTGCGTTCATTTGAGCTGATTGTTTCGCCTGCAGATCTTGGGCAGCGCTCCGCAATGTGTCTCCGTCAGATTTCAGCATATTCAACGTGTCGCCGAGAGTTTTGATATCTTCTCCACCGCCAGCCTTTGAACACAAATTTTTTGCTTTTTTAACATTAGCGCTAAATCCCGAAATCTGATTCTTCAATTTAGAAACGTCCCCTGTCAAATCATTAACCGCACTGCATTCCTTACTTCCTTTACCTTTGCATTTTGCAATATTATTTTCCAAAACCGTAAGACTATTTTTTTCTATTTCGTTTTCCGCGGCATCAAGCTGCGGAAGCGCCTGTGAACAAATCTGCGAAGCCGTATCATTTAATACTTTTTCTTTTTCAGCATTCAGCGCCTCGCCATACACTTTGACATCTTCAGCGTCGGATTGAATTTTTTTCATCAAGGCAATTAAATTTTTTCTGTCAGCGGTTTCGGGCGTCTGGCACATATCTTCAGCCATGGCCATCTCG
>CAYIJU010000059.1:0-4437 GCA_964363855.1 uncultured Candidatus Saccharibacteria bacterium
TTTGGCTGTATTTCGGTTCGCCGGAAATTTTAGGAATGAAACTTTATAATTATCCGATGTTCTTATCGGCCTTACTGGTTATAATCGGCTATCAATTAATTATTTTTGCTTTATTCGCCAAAACATATGCTGTTTTCCATCTTGGAGACAGGCCGGTATCGGGAAAAATTTATAAATATATAACAATAGAGAGGGCCAGTATTTTTGGAATAGTAATTACATTGTTGGGGGCGATTATCTATATAACGATATTCTTAAAGTGGATTAACGATGGTTTTGGCGCGTTGCAGGAATTAAAAAATTCCATAATAGCCCTGACTTTAATCATTGCGGGGATTCAAACGATATTCTCTTCATTTATGTTGAGCATATTAGCAATTAAAGAAAAATAAAATAGATGGAAAATTATCCTTTTATTTCCGTAATTATTCCCGCAAGAAATGAAGAGGCCTTAATAGGGGAGTGTCTGAAAAATTTACAACAATTGAATTACCCGAAAGACCGCTTGGAAATTATCATCTCCGACGGCCTTTCAACCGATAAAACGGTTGAGATCGTCAAAGCTTATAGCGCAAAAATAGTCGTCAACAAGGCTCAAACAGTGGCTCCGGGAAGAAATATAGGGTTTAAACATTCCCAAGGCGACCTTGTAGCGTTTTCTGACGCTGATTGTTTGATGGATAAAAATTGGTTAAGTAACGCTTTAAAATATTTTCAAGATGAAAGCGTAGCCGGTGTGGGCGGTCCCAGTCTTTCTCCTCAAAATGAATCTGTCTTTGGCCGGGCAGTCAGATTTTTATTTTTATGCGGCAGTTTGATATCCGGTTCAATATATGTGACTGATTCAAAAAAAATTAAAATCGTAAAAAGCATTCCGGGCTGCAATGCGATTTATAAAAGAGTTGCCTTGGAGAAAGTTATGCCGGTTGATGAAACCTTATTAACCGGCGATGATGTGGAAATGAATTATCAATTGATCAGTCGAGGATATAAAGTATTATATGTTCCTGATGTCATAGCTTGGCATTACCGAAGGGATAATCCCAAAAAATTCTGGAAGCAAATATACAGATATGCCATCGGACGTCTGCAATTGGCCAAACGGCACAGAAATGCCGTCAATCCAATTCATATTATATCCGGATTAGCCCTGCCGATATTTATTTTTCTGATGATTTTTTCTTTTATTTTGAACCGCCTTTACCCGCTGTTCTTGACCGGAGCAATCATAATCGCCCTGGCAATTTTTTCCGGTTTGAGCTTAATTAAAGAAAGATCCTTCAAAGTTGTTCTAAATGTATTTTTGGCAGCAATAATTTTTATTTTCGCCTGGTCGCTGGGATTTTTAAGGGAATTTATTCGTTTTTCTCCTTCAATAAAAAAGTCCCGATAATGCCGACGAAGAATAAAGCGCCGGTTAAAATTAGCCTTGCCAGCAAAGCTCCGCCAGCGCTTAAAACTGTCGGATAATTAAATAAATTTAAAACATAAACTATTCCCACTTCTCCAATTCCTATGCCTACGGGGATAAATGTCAGAAGAATTGCCGCTATCGCCATAACTTGAGCGGCCGCAATATGAAAAAAAGAGGCCGATAAAACCGAGCTGACTATAAAATAAAACGACAAAAATTCAAGCAGCCAGCAAATTATCGTTAAGGGTATAATAAATCTATATACCTTTTTATTTTTGAATAGAAATAAGCCATCATAAAAAAATTGCAGTTCCTTTTCGGCAAATTCTAAAATTCTTTTAAATAGAGAGTATTTTTTAAATACATTAAATATCCCCAGTATTTTTAAGGAAGTTTTTTGGGAAACAATCAGGATTATTAAAAGAGAGATAAGCGCAAAGAGCGGAATGGGCGCCCATTGGAAAACAGGAATGATATACAATATGGTTAAAATAAAAATTATCGCAAACGTAATCAATTCAAAAAATCTGTCCAATATGACAATGGCAAACCCCTGGCCGACGGGGATTTTTAGATATTTTTCAAAAAGAAACGGGGCGATCGCTTCGCCTGATTTAAAGGGAGTAATGTTCCCCATTAAGGAACTGACGAAATAAAGCGGTAAAAATTTTTTAAATCCTATCTTATTTCCGGTAACCCTTACTAATAAAAACCATTTAAAGGCCCGGGCCAGAATTAAGACTAAATAGACGGAAAGGCCGTAAATCAAAAAATTAACCTTAGCTTCGGCGATTGTTCTGATAATCTCATGGAATCCGACGCGATATATCAAGGCAGATAAAATAGAGATACCCGAAATAAAAAGGATTAATCGGAATATTTTATTCATATTTTTGGAATAGAAGTATCGCAAAAGAATTAAAAAGAGCCGGTCTTCGGAGTATTAATTTGCAGCCGTATTTTCTGAAAGATTCTATGTATTCTTCCATCCGATAGGGAATCTCTTTAATATTTCCCTTTGTTAATGTTTCAATGGCAATGTTTAAAATTTTTCCGCATAGCGAATGGCAGTTTGGCTGCACCAAAAGAATATGTTTTTTGCTTACCCTAATCATTTCTTTAACTAGTGGTCCATAATTTTCAAAATGTTCTAATAATCCTTCAGCAAAAACCACATCAAAAGAATTATCTTGAAAGTTCATATTTGAAGCATCCATCAAAATTGCCTCTAATCCTTTTTTCTGACAAAAATCGATACTCGTCTCTGAATTATCTACACCAATTACTTTAAAGCCGAGTTCCTTGAATTTTGACATGGTTCGGCCAATGCCGCATCCTACATCTAAAATGGTTCTCGGTGAAATATCAAGTAATGTTTTAATTGCTTGACGGTCTATAAGATACATATTAAGTTTACTGATAATATTGTAATTTTTCAGCCCTCTCCAATGTTTATCAAAGTCCTTATAGACAATTTTCTCTTGTTCAGATTTATTGTTATCCATGTTTATTAAAAATTAAGTTCGGTATCGCCTTCCCTGCCATTTTAAATAATCTTTTAATTTCCTCGGGTTTTTTCAAACATCTTAAGATATATTTAGGGTCTAGATATATTTTTTGGTAAGCCCGTAGCCGCCAGTCAAACATATTTTTTGAAGAAAATTGAGGGTAATTTACTTCGTCCTTACCTTCAGAAAATTTATTTTTTTCCAAAAAATCATACAAAGGCGTCCCGGGTTCCGGCTGGATAACGGCAAATTGATAGTCTAAAAGCTTTAATGATTTCGCCCAATTTATGGTTTTTAAAATAGTTTTTTCGTTTTCCCCGGGCAATCCGATCAAAAAATCGCCATGGATAATTAGCCCTGCTTTTCGCGCTTCTTTGGTGAATTTTTCCATTATTTCCGGCGTTTGGCCTTTTTTAGATAACGCCAGAATATTTAAATCAGCGCTTTCATATCCGACATGCAGACATCGGCAACCTGCTTTTTTCATCAGCTTCATCGCTTCGTAATCTAAAAGCGGCTTGGCATAGCAAGACCAGGTTATTTTTAAGTTGTTTTTTAAAATTTCTTCCGACAATTCAACGGCGCGGTCCTTGGGCAGGGTATCATCCTGGATAAAAATTTCCTTAACTTCGGGCAGGATTTTTTTGATATTTTTTATTTCGGCAATCACATTTTCTATATTTCTTTTTCTGTATAAGGGAGCTCCTTTAAAAATAGTGTGGGGCCATAAGCAAAAAACGCATTGCCCCCAAGAACATCCTCGGCCGGTAAATAAATCCACGAATGGATATTTTAAGCTTGTTTGGTTATAGTTTTTGATATTAAGGTGCCTGGAATAAACATCGGTAACGAACGGCATGCTGTCTAACTGCTCCGGGGTAAGAAAGTTTTCGTCCGGGTTATGAATAATTTGATTATTCTTTTGCCAAGTCAGCCCTTTTATTTCTGAAAGATTTTTTCCTTGAGCTAAATTTAAAATTGGCAATTCTAATTCCTTTCTGATTACTCCGTCTACGGCTTCGGATTTGTTAAGTATTTTTTCCTGATTTGTGGCGCACCATGGTCCGACAAAAACTATTAAGCTATTCTTAATTTCTTTTTTTATTTCTTCCGCCAAATTAACATCATTATCCAGGCTTGGCCAAGAAGTGTAAATAGCAACTAATTCCGGAGAAAATATTTTAATATCTTCTATCACGTTTTGAAAAGTCATTCCGCTCACCAGAGCATCAACCAATTTAGCTTGATGGCCATTTTTTTCCAAAAAGCCGGCGGCGTAAGCCAAAAAAATCGGATACCACTGGCTGCCGGCAAAACCCGGCCTGGCCCATCTGGCCGAGCGCATAAAACCTTTATAATAGGGCGGATTTAACAAATAGACATTCATAAGTGAAGCTTCATCGACCGTTATTGTTTAACAAAAATTTTTTTCAAGACGGCGAAAACTATTTTCTTCTCCCCTAAAAGCAATTTAAAGAAATCCCAGAACCGCCAGTTTTTAAAATAAAAGACAAA
>CAYIJU010000060.1:0-4380 GCA_964363855.1 uncultured Candidatus Saccharibacteria bacterium
TTCTTCCAACCGGAGATAGTGGAATAAAAAACTTGACAAAATTTAGAGGAAGCGCTATGCTTTAAACAGCAAAAAGCTTGCGGACGGACACCGTCGGAGCAAGGAGGACAAGGTGAAAAGATTTTTTTTGGTGCTTTTGGCGGTAATGGTGATGGTGGCGGGCTTTACGGCCCTGCAGGCGTCCCCGATCTCGGCAACCGGAAATCCGGCCAAGGTGACTTTCGGACCACCGGAAATTCAGGTGACCACGAATATCTCCGTGGTCTTGACCGAGGAATACTCCCCCCGGGAAGACTTCAAGGTGTACAAGTTTAACCTGAAGAACACTTCCTCTCGGGATGTGTTTTTTCAGACAGGATTTACCCGGAACCAACCGGATGCGGTGGAGTACCAATACTGGAATGCGCTCTTCTCCTCTAATGGAGAACTGGCGGAGGGTGGAGTTGGCATATGGAGAGCTTCCCGAAAGGAGAGTATTACGCAATAGTTTTCTTTCTCTCCTCTTCTGGGATCCAAGAGTTCTACTCCCCTCTTTATTTCTCCCCAGGTCCCACGGCCCTGACCCAGCCTTCAAAAGCCCCGCATCGTGTTTGCGCAAGCAAACTCTGGTGCGGGGCATTTTTTTACTTTTTTGTGGTTGGCTTAGCCAACCGCAAATTAAGGACTTGCTTTTAAATTAGATCCTTGCTATTATTATGGAATATAAAGATGCGGCATTTATTTTTCTCTATCGTTTCCGGTATTTTAGGTTTATTTTTGGCTCAAATGTTTGTGCCGGGAGTAAGCTTAACCGTACTTCCGGGAAGAATAATTTTTAATATTCCAATTATTGCTCTTTGGCAGATTCTGATTTTAACCGGTGGCGTATTGGGACTTCTGAACTTTTTTTTAAAACCGATTTTAAAACTTATTACTCTGCCCTTAAGAATTATCACCTTAGGATTGTTTACTTTTGCCATTAATATGTCTCTGGTTTGGCTGGTTGATATTTTCTTTCCGGAATTAGAAATCAAGGGACTTCAGGCTATTTTTTGGACCGCTTTAATTATTTTTGGGTTAGGAATCTTCTTTGGTTTTTATAAGCCAAAGAAAAAAGGTTCTAATCCAACGCAAAAATGAAGGATTACTTACCATTAATTCAAATCGTAATCGCAATTTTGCTGATTATTTTAATTCTTTTGCAGCAAAGGGGCCAAGCGCTGGGCTCGGCTTTCGGCGGCGGAGACGGAGGATTTTACGCCACCCGCCGGGGAATTCAAAAAAAGATTTTTTGGGCAACAATCGCCTGCGGATTTTTCTTTATTATTCTCGCGCTTTTAAACCTTACTCTCTAATGAATTCTTTAAAGTGGCCAAAACATGGCCAATGGCAGCAATTTTTAAAAATCTTAAATAAAAAAGAGAAATACTTCTTTTTTTCCGCTACCGCCCTGTTTTCTTTTTCTGTTATTTTTCTTTTAACTGATTTTTATTTAAAAAACACCGAAGTCAGACCCAGCCAAGGCGGATCTTACACCGAGAGAATCGTCGGCCAACCCCGATTAATCAATCCGATTTTTGCTCCGGCCAATGATACCGACCGAGATTTATCCGAACTGATTTTTTCCGGTCTTTTAAAATACGATTCCCGAGGGAAACTGATCCCGGACTTAGCTGAAAACTACCAAGTTTCAGAGGAAGGAAAAATTTTTGATTTCAACATTAAGGAAAATCTATTCTGGCAAAAGGGACGTCCAATTTCAGCCGATGATATTGTTTTTACCGTAAAAACAATCCAAAATCCGGATTATAAATCTCCTTTAAGGCCAAGCTGGCTTGGAGTGGAAGTAGAAAAAATTTCCGAAAAAAAAGTCCGCTTTGCGCTTAAAAACTCTTCGGCAATTTTCCTGGAAAACACCACCTTAAAAATTTTACCGAAGTATATCTGGCAAGATATTGACCCCAATAATTTTCCCTTATCAATTTTCAATCTGAAGCCGATCGGTTCAGGCCCCTATAAAATAAAAGAATTAAACCAGAATAAAGAAGGAAAAATTACTTCCTTAACACTAATCCGCAACCCCTACTCTTTAACAGAGCCGAATCTTGACAGTATTACTTTTAATTTTTATGACTCAGAAAAAGACTTGGCTAAACTTGCCAATGGCGCCAATCTTTACCAATTTTCTTTGCCAAGATATTTTGCCGTTTTCTTCAACCCGCAAAAGCAAAAAATATTTGGAGACCAAAAAATAATTCAAGCCCTAAATTACGGCACTAATAAACAGGAAATTATCGAACAGGCCTTAAAGGGCAAGGGAAAAGCTGTTGACTCTCCTATTTTGCCTGAAATTTACGGATTCGCTTCTCCCCAGAAAATCTTTCAGTTTGATGCCAACGTTGCCAAGGATCTTCTGGAAAAAGCGGGCTTCAAAGAGGGTCTGGCTGGCATCAGAGAAAAAGTTGTTAAAAAAGAAATTCCTTTCCAATTTAAAAGCAACTTAAAACAGAGATCCCAAGGCACGGAAGTTACCGAACTGCAAAAATGTTTAAAAGGCGAGGTCTCTGGATACTTTGGGCTAAAAACCAAAGAGGCGGTGATTGAATTTCAAAAAAAATACTTAGAAGAAAGCAGTGGCGAAGTTCTGACTTTAACCAGGAAAAAACTGAATGAAATTTGCTTTCCGGCGACAGAACAAAAAATTTCCCTTTCATTCACCCTAATTGTGCCTGACCAAACTCCTCAATTAATTGAAGCGGCAAAACTGCTGAAAAATCAATGGAAAAATATCGGAGTGGAAATTGAAATTAAGCCGGTTGATATCGGCATTCTGGAGAGAGAAATTATCAAAAGTCGGAATTACGATGCTATTTTATTCGGAGAAATTCTGGGAGCGACCCCTGATCCGTTTCCTTTCTGGCATTCATCTCAAAAAAAAGATCCCGGATTAAATTTGGCTATGTATGACGACAACAAGGCGGATAAATTTCTGGAAACTGCCCGGCAAACCAATGACGTGAAAACCAGAAAAGAAAATCTGGAAAATTTCCAAGAATTATTTCTGACAAAAATTCCGGTTGTTCTTTTATACAATCCCGATTATCTTTATTCTGTTTCAAAAAATATTAAAGGCATAAATACCGGAATGATCGTTGACCCTTCAAAAAGATTTAGCGAAATATCTAATTGGTACATAGAAACAAAAAGAGTATGGAAATAAGATATTTAGACGGCATAAAAGAGGTGCTTTATGACCAAAAATGGGCCGAATCCGCCGGCAATCCTGAACTTTACTATATGCATAGAGGGATAAAAGAAAAAAAGGGATTAAGATATGATATCACTATTGTTTCCCCTCAAATGCTGGGCAAAGAATTTACAAAAACTCTTGGGCACGAGCATTCAGATAATTTTGGTGAAATCTATACCGTGCTTTCGGGCGAAGCTGTTTATTTGATTCAAAAAGTTAAAAAAAATAAGGTTGAAGATGTTTATATCGTAAAAGCTAAAAAAGGAGAAAGCGCGATTATCCCGTCAGGCTATGGACATATTACAATTAACGCTTCTGAAAAAATCCTGAAGGAAAGCAACTGGCTCGCAAAAAATTGCAAAAATATTTATGACGTATTTCTGAAAAATCATGGCGCCTGTTATTACTATACAGACAAGGGCTGGATTAAAAATAAAAATTATAAATCTGTTCCTAAACTGCGTTTTAAAAAACCCTTGAAATCAATACCTAAAAATTTAGATTTTTTATATGGTAAAAATAACTAAAGCCATCTTACCGATTGCCGGCCGAGGAACAAGATTCTTGCCCTTGAGCCGAGTCTTACCTAAAGAAATCTGGCCCCTTTTAGACAAGCCGGTCATTCAATACATCGCTGAAGAGGCCCTAGCCTCCGGCATTAAAAAAATTATTTTTATCACCCGGCCGGAAAAAAAATTAATCTTGGATTATTTTTCCGGACAGAAGCTTGCTTTTGAAACAGCCAATCAAAATAAACCTTCGGGCGACGGCCATGCCGTATTGCAGGCTAAGTCTTTAATTAAAAATGAACCTTTTGCCGTATTGTTTGGCGATGACGTTGTTGACTCAAAAACTCCTTGTCTATCCCAACTGATTAAAGTTTTTCAAAAGTATCAAAAACCGGTTATCGCCCTTTATCGCCTGCCTAAAGAAAAATTACCTTCTTACGGGATTGTCGGAGTAGAAAAAATCGGAGCAAAGGTCTATAAAATAAAAAAAATTATTGAAAAACCACGCATTAAAGAAGCTCCCTCTAATTTAGCTATTGTCGGGAAATATATATTCACCCCTGAAATTTTCAAATATTTGGCAGAAGCGAAACCCGGTTTCAAGGGAGAAATAATTTTGGCTGAAATCCTGACTAAAATGAT
>CAYIJU010000061.1:0-1421 GCA_964363855.1 uncultured Candidatus Saccharibacteria bacterium
TGAAAATGGGCGGTTTTTAGTTTAAGATAAAAGAATGAAAATAAATACCGATCCGCGAAAAATAGAAGAAGTTTTAACGAGGGGGGTGGAAAAAATTTTTCCAAACAAAGAGGAATTGGAGAAAGTTTTGTTGTCCGGCAAGAAAATACGGCTTTACAACGGCATTGATCCGACAGGAAAACTTCATATTGGCCATTTGGTGACTTTAAGAAAATTGCGTCAGTTCCAGGATTTAGGCCACGAAGTTATTGTTTTAATCGGCGATTTTACGGCAATGATCGGCGACCCAACTGATAAATCAGCGACCAGAAAACCTTTAACTCGCAGCCAAGTTTTAGAAAATGCAAAAAATTATAAAAAACAGATCGGCAAAATATTAGATTTAAAAAAATCCAATGTCCGGTTTTTGCAAAACGAGAAATGGACTAATAAATTAAAACCGGTTGATTTGCTTAAAATAGCCTCAACCTTCACAGTGGCCCGGCTTCTGGAAAGAGATATGTTTCAGAAGCGCATTCAAGAGAATAAAGACATTCATTTGCATGAGTTTTTATATCCTATATTCCAAGCCTACGACAGCGTGACAATGGATGTTGATTTAGAAGTGGGCGGAAATGACCAAACTTTTAATATGCTGGCCGGCAGGGATTTAATGAAAAAAATGGCAAATAAAGAAAAATTTGTCATGGCTTTAAAACTATTAACCGATCCGACTGGAAAAAAAATGGGCAAGACTGAAGGGAATATGGTTAATTTAGATGAGAGCCCAAAAGAAATATTCGGCAAGATTATGTCTTGGCCGGACGGAATAATCCCTGCAGGCTTTGAGCTCCTCACTGGCCTTGATTGCCCGGGAATAAGTCCGCGAGAAGCCAAGGCGCAATTAGCTAAAGAAGTTATTAAAATTTGCCACAATCAAGAAGCAGCTGATTTGGCGGAAAAAGAATTTAACCAGGTCTTTAAAGAAGGCGGGTTGCCTTCAGATATCCCGGAAATTATAATAAAAGAAGGGGCGACAGATATTCTTGATTTATTAGTTGAAACAAAAATAACTTCTTCTAAATCAGAGGCCAAAAGACTAATAGAACAGGGCGGTGTGAAGATTGATAATGAAATTCAAAATGATTGGCGAAAAGTAGTTGATGTCAAAAAAAGTCAAATTATACAAGCCGGAAAAAGAAAATTTGCCAAAATTGGCTAGGCGATGAGGCTTTGCCTCATCTTCAGCAAACAGAAAACCCGCTGATATCAGCGGGTTTTCTGTTTGCTACTCAATTTCTTCTATTTCTTCCTCTTTTTCTTCTGTCTCTCCGCCTTCTTCTCCGGAAAATGGAGCGATTTCGTTATACATAATAAATTTACTTAATTTTTATTGGATACTCGACCTTTTAGGTCTTAACTAAAAAGTATTATATATTTCC
>CAYIJU010000061.1:1521-4036 GCA_964363855.1 uncultured Candidatus Saccharibacteria bacterium
TTATACCATCTCTATCTTAAAGTTCTTTTGCCGGTTATTCCAAGCCCAAATTTCTATTTCAGCGCTTCTGGATTTTATTTTATTGGCTTTAAAAAATCCATTAATTTTCTTTCTGCGGGCTGATAAATTTGATGCGGTGGTCAATTGAATAAATTTCAGATTTTTACTGGCCTTCTCCCAGCAAATTAAATCAAAAACCCCAAAAATATCCGTTTCATGAAATTTTACTTTTGGCGCATACCAAGAAACCCATTTTGCTTTTGTTAATATTTCAATTGCTTTTTTTCGGATAACCGCCTCTCTTGGCATTATTTTAAATTACTATATATTTCCTGAACGCTATCTGATCCATCTAGAGCATTAAAAAGTTTTTCGCAGGATTCTTTGATTTTTTCATCAGCTGTTATTTCCTCTTTCGCCACCCAGTCTAGGCTTGCTCCTTCCATTTTGACGCCCTTTTCTTCTAAAATTTTACGCACTTTTTCTAAGTCTTCGGTTTTTGTATAAACATTTAATATATCGCCATCCTCCCATAAAATGTCTTGTGCTCCTGCTTCAATTGTTAATAATTCTAATTCTTCTTTAGTTTTAGGATTTGTAATTTGCAACTTGGAATTTATTATAATTACTCCTTTTCTGTCAAACATCCATCTGATAGCTCCTTCCCCGACTAATTTGCCGCCGTATTGGTTTAGCGCTTGTTTCACTTCTCCCAGCGCCCGATTTTTATTATCAGCGATGGCTTCAATAATAATAGCGATTCCGCCCGGCCCATAAGCTTCAAAAACCATTTCAGTTAAATTAGCCGCTTCTTCTCCGCCCACGGCCTGTTTAACGGCTCTCTCAATATTTTCCTTGGGCATATTAAACTCTTTTGCCTGTTCCATCACCACCTTCAATTTATTATTTGTCTCCGGGCTTGCTCCTCCTTCTCTTACGGCAATCCAAATCACCTTGGCCATTTTAGAAAACAGCTGCCCTCTTTTCTGGTCAGTTAAATTCTTTTGATGTTTAATTGTTTTCGCGTGGCTGTGTCCGGACATGTTTTAAAATCAATAATATAATAACAAATCCCGATAAAATAGCAAGGGTAATGGCGGTCAGAAGCGGGGAAAAATTGCGTTTATTTTGTCCGATTATTATTGGCTCGCTAATCGCCGCTAAACTTTTTTCTATCTTATTTTCTTCTTTTTTGTCTCCTTTATTACCGCTCCAAATCCAGCCGGAATTTGTCAGATTATATGATTGGCCTTGAGGCGCTTTTTCATAATTTACGGAATCAATAGTCTTTTCGTCGGGCTGGATTAATTTTAATCCGTCGGCATTATTATTTAAAATAATTTTTGTTTCAGGCCGGTTAAGGACTAAAAATCCCATAGCCGATATTTTTATTCCGGCAGGGAAAGTATAAGTATTAGTTTTACCGATAGTATCTGTTATTTGCCAGTCGGACAGGTCAACTTCAAAATTATTTTTATTAAAAATTTTAATCCATTCTTCTGTTTCGTCCGGTCCTTCAGGGGAAGGCATAATTTCACTGAGAATTATTCCGGAAGGATAAACAACGGGCTGTTTGGGCTCGACGACGCTTTGAGGTTCGACCTCCCTCTGTTGAGGTCGAACCTCTACGGTCGTTGTGGTTGATTGCGGTTCTTGTTGAAGAATGACTTCAACAGGGGCTTTTTCACTATTCTTTTCTTTTGGCGTGCCGCCGGGGTTTTGGCTTGTTTGCCAGCTTTGGTGGCCGGCTCTTTCCATTGTTTGTTTAGTGGAATTATCGCCGGCTGTCCAGCCGTTGGAATTATCCACTCTGTCTATCAAAATTCCCGAACCATCATAAAGCTCTAAGTTTTCGCCGGTATTTCCCAGAGCGCCGGTATAAATCTGGTCGGCAATTATATTAGGGAGAGTGGTATCATCAGTTCTTTCCAATAAATAAAAACCATTAGGAAGAATTACGCCGGTTAATTTTATTTTTGGAGTATCGTCAACGGATTTCAGCACCCAGTTGTTAAGATTGACAGAAAAGCCGGTGTTATTGTATAATTCTATCCATTCGTCATTGGGAGAGGCTGTTGTCCCCATCCAGGCGATTTCGGAGATTATTATCGCAGCTATTGACAAATTTAACATAATCTGGTAAGGTATAAATATTCCAGCAGTCTTAAGGCTGGGGGTCGGGAGTCTTTTTTTGATGGATAGCCTGGTGGGAACTGGGCTACTCCTCTGAAAGACTCTAAACTCGCGCTTCAACGCCTTGTGACCCCCAACCTTAGGACTGCTTTTTTATTCGCCGGTTACCCTTTCCACTTCTTCAATAGTGGTAACCCCTTCAAGAACTTTAATAAATCCGTCCTGTTTCATCGTCAGCATGCCATTTTTGATCGCTTTTTCTTTAAGCTCGGCAATGGACGGATTTTTTAAAACAAATTTTTCCATTTCGTCGTCAATTAAAAATGCCTCAAACAGCCCCACTCTGCCCTTATATCCGGTGGAGTTGCAATATTGGCAGCCA
>CAYIJU010000062.1:0-3736 GCA_964363855.1 uncultured Candidatus Saccharibacteria bacterium
GATAGAATGGAGGCCTCCGAAGCCTCTGATAGAGGTTCGAATCCTCTTAGGGACATATTAACCGTCATCTGTTGACTTTTTTAATAAACTCTGTAAAAAGAAACTAGTAACCAAATAGAAGGAGGTAGTCATGCCAAACGGACACGGCCATAAGGATTACGGGAAACATAAGTATCCTGAAGGAGGAGGGAATTGCCTACACGGTTGCGGATGCGATATGCATAATTTCAGTTCCGGTGGTCCCGTAGGTCTCGATCCATTCGGTATTTGCCCGAAAAATCCAATAGACGGAAAATTTCTCGGCGGGGATAGTGACTATCAGCATGTTGTAGAAGAGCGAATCAGTAAGCTCGAAAATCGGGCGCTTACAGCTGAGACAGAATTAAGAAAAGTAAAACCGAGCGAAAAGAAACTTGCTGATGATCTTGCTTCTGCCCGTGACGAGCTTGAGGGAACAAAACGGTGTCTTGCTCAAATACATAATTCTTGCCACGCTTTCTCTCTCCCCGTTCCCGTCCCCATCCCCATCCCTAAATAAGCACAAATCAATAATAAGCGCATAGGCCCCTGACAAAAACAGGGGCTTATTTTTTTAAACACTTGACATAGAATTTTATTAAACTAAAATCTTATTGAGGGGGTGCGGGTTTTTTACCTTAAGGACAAACGGTTTCTGATGGAGGAGGTTTAAATGCATGCACTGGTTAAAGTCCAAACCAGATTTAAGTAAAAGAACCGATTTTATTAGGGCCGGTCCCCCTCACTAAAAGGCCCCGACGTTACGTCGGGGTTTTTTAGTTGACGTAATTTATGGTATATTGATTTTAGAAAGGTCGTTTTCAAAGTTAAATTAAAATTTTTATGGCAAACGAAGAAGGAAAATTAATCGGCAAAATTTCCCATTATTTTTCCAATATTGAAGTGGCGGTTATTGATTTGGACAGCGCCTTGAAAGTAGGAGATAATATCAGAATCATCGGTGGCGAAGTTGACTTTGACCAAGCGGTTGATTCAATGGAAATTGACCGGAAGAAAGTTGAAAAAGCGGGAAAGGGCGATTCGGTAGGGACGAAGGTTAGCCAAAAAGTCAGAGAGGGATACAAAGTATACAAAATCAACGAATAGCTAATTTATTTCGAATATACGAATATTTAATGATTTTATTATGGAATTTGTGGCTGATTTTCATATTCATAGCAGATATTCCCGGGCTACGAGCAAAGATATGGATTTAGAGGCCCTTGATAAATGGGCGAAAATTAAAGGAATTAAGGTTTTAGGCACAGGCGATTTTACTCATCCTGAATGGCTTAAAAATTTAAAAGAAAAATTAAGACCCGCCGAACAGGGTCTTTTTAAGTTGAAGACAGAAACAGACGGAGTTCGCTTTATTTTGACAAGCGAAATAAGCTGTATTTATTCTAAGCTGGGCAGAGTGAGAAAAATTCATATTATTGTTTTTGCTCCCTCATTTGAAGCAGTTGATAAAATTAATGCTTGTTTGAATAAAATCGGCAATTTAAAATCCGACGGCCGGCCGATTCTGGGATTAGACGCCGAAGAATTAGCGAAAATTGTTTTGGATGTTTCTAAAGATTGTCTAGTCGTGCCAGCGCATTGTATGACGCCTTGGTTTGCTATTTTTGGTTCTAAATCCGGTTTTAATTCTATAGAAGAGTGTTTCGGTGAATACGCAAAATATATTTATGCGATGGAGACCGGTTTAAGTGCGGACCCTAAAATGCTTTGGCAAATACCAGACGGCCGAAAAGTTGCCTTAATCAGTAATTCAGACGCTCATTCCCCTCAAAAAATCGGCCGGGAGGCGAATGTTTTTAATGCGGAAATAAGTTATCCGGCAATAACCAACGCTATAAAATCGAAAGACCCGCAAAAATTTTTATACACAATTGAGTTTTTCCCTGAAGAAGGCAAATACCATTATGACGGTCATCGGCTTTGCGGCATTTCTTTATCGCCGAAAGAGTCAAAGAAATACAATAATATCTGTCCCAATTGCGCCAGGCCTTTAACTATCGGCGTTTTAAACCGGGTAGCGGAATTGGCCGATAGACCAGAGGGGTTTAAACCCGAAAACGCCATTCCTTTTAAAAGTTTGGTGCCTTTAGCAGAAATTATTGCCGAAGCTTTGGGTCGGGGAGTTGGCACAAAGGAGGTTGACAAAAATTATCAAAATTTAATTGAAAAATTCGGTTCGGAATTTAATATTTTGTTAAGTGTTTCAGTAGAAGATTTAAAAGCGGCCACTCTGCCTGAAATTGCCGAAGGTATTATTCGCGTAAGAGAAGGTAAAATTTTTGTGGAGCCGGGCTATGACGGCGTCTACGGCAAAATCAGGATTTTTTCCCAAGCCGAGCGCCAGGGGATGATAAAACAAGGGCTTTTATTTTAGGCCTTAATCTTCATTTGTATTCTTTTATTATCTTCTGATTTCTTATATAATAAGATTAAATAAATAATGCTATGCTTAACGAGATAAAAAATAATCTCAGAGAGAAGTTTTTGCGAGCATACGCCAATATTCCTCTTAACGCAAGGAAAGAGATTATTCTTGTTTTAGAAGAGGGTCCAATAACTTGGGAGGTGGTTTATTTTGAAGTGAAGAATCAGACCGAAAAAGGCGAAAAAATCCTTGATAAATTAAATGAATTAAAGCTAATTTGATGCCGGAAGAAACTAAAACGCAAATTGAAAAAATGTCAGAAGATGTAAAAGAGTTGGTGATTGCTCGATTGGAGGTTACTTCTCCTGAAAAAAGTTTTTCTATTGGAGGAGGAGAAAATTTGACTCGAAATGAGCTTATACGGCACGTTAGAGAAGGAGATGAAATTGGTCGAAAAATAGCTGAGATAGAATTGACGTTTTTAAGGGCATTGAAAGACGGTACTTTATTAGAGCGGGTATTGGATATTGGAGGGGGGCAATAATTATGGAAAAAATTTTGTTGATTACGAGGCCAGAACACGATGCCGGTACTCGCTATCTTTCTAGGTGGACTGAGAGAATAATTAATGGGGCAAAAAATAGAGGAGTGAGGGTGATTGATCTTCATCGGCAACAAGCGGAGAGAAAAAGATTTTTGGGAACTCTAAAGAAAAGCAATCCTAATTTGGTAGTTTTAAACGGTCACGGTAACGAGAATACGGTTACTGGCCATGACGGACAAGCCATCTTAACGGAAACAGATGGTTCTATCGCGAACGGTAAAATTATCTTTGCCAGGGCTTGCAGGTCCGCAAAAATTCTCGGACCCAAACTTGTTGCCAGTGGCGTAATTGTCTATTTGGGATATAAAGAAGATTTTTGGTTTAAATATAACACTGGGGATATTTCTCGACCATTAGAGGATAAAACAGCCACTCTTTTTTTGGAACCATCTAATCACCTTGTTATTTCTTTGCTAAAAAGTCATTCAGCGGGAGAGGCAAACAGGAAATCGCAGGAATTATACAAGAAGAGTATTGAGAGGTTATTGGTTGAGGGGCCTCTTTCAGAAGATTACGATAATATAGGGATTTTATTTTGGAATATGATGAATCAGGTTTGTGTGGGAAATGAGGATGCCATACTCTAATCGGAAAAGTTGGACATCCGACGTCCCCGCCCAGTTTTTATGAAATTTACAGAATTTAAAGAATGTTTTAAAAATTTAGAATACTGTTCTGGTATTTTAATTTTTAATGGTGTAGTATTTTTTACTATTGCCTTTACGGTA
>CAYIJU010000063.1:0-1689 GCA_964363855.1 uncultured Candidatus Saccharibacteria bacterium
GTAATATAACAGCCGAAAGATTGAGATTTGATTTTAATTATCCTCAAAAATTAACCGCAGAGCAGATTAAACAGGTTGAGGATTTAGTTAATCAAAAAATTAAAGATAACATAGCGGTTGAAATGGTTGAAATGCCCAAAAGAGAGGCGATTAAAATTGCCAAGATTTCTTTTGATCCGGCTAAATACGGCGAGATGGTTAAAGTTTATAAAATCGGTGATTTTAGTGTTGAACTTTGCGGTGGACCCCATATTAAAAAGACCTCTGAATTGGGGCATTTTAAGATTGCGAAAGAAGAATCATCAGCCGCCGGAATTAGGAGAATAAAGGCGATTTTGATATAATATTATTATGGCAAAAAGAATAGTTGATATTACGCCGCCTGCCTTCGCTAAGGCTTCGGCGGGCAAGCCCATAAATAAGAAAGCGGAAGTAAAAAAAACAGAGATTAGACCTCCGCGGGATTTTAATTTTCCGAAAAAAATTTTGATTGCCCCATTTTTGATCGGACTTGGCGTTGTCGCTTATTTCACTTTATCTAAGGCGGAAATAAACATTTGGCCAAAAGCGGAGAATATCGCTCTTGAAGAAAAATTAATTGTCAGTAAGGCGGTTAAGACTCCTGATTTCAGGAAAAAGATTATCCCGGGCACTTTGTTTGAAGCGGAAAAAACAATTTCCGGTGAATTTATTTCTTCCGGGAAAAAATTAATAGAACAAAAAGCCGAAGGTATAATTCGGATTTATAATAATTATAAGTCAAACCAAGTTTTAGTGGCAAATACCCGACTACAGGCGCCTTTAGAAAAATTTATTCCATCTTTAACCAAAGGAGAAATGCCATTATTTAAGACAGTTGCCAAGGTGACCATTCCGTCTAAGGGTTATGCAGATGTAAAAGTTATTGCCGACAGTTCAGGCGAAAAATATAATATTAAACTATCTAAATTTTCTATCCCGGGATTAGCCGGAACCGCTCAATATACCCAGATCTATGGAGAATCACTCCAGGAATTTACCGGAGGTGAAAAGAAAGAAATCTCTCAAGTTTCTAAAGATGATTTGGATAATGCTCAAAATCAACTGAAAGAGCAGGGAATTGCCCAAAATAAAACCGAATTATCAGCAAAGATCCCGCCTCAGTCAGAATTTTTAGAAGATAGTTTCAAAACGGAAATTCTAGCCAATATTTTTTCAGTCAAAGTCGGTGCGGAAGTGGATAAATTCAATTATCAGATAAAAATGAAATCAGAAGTTATGACCTTTAATAAAGAAGATATGGCAAACTTTGCAAGGGAATTAATTTTATCTAAAGCGGTTGAGGGCAGAAAAATTAACGAAGCTAGTTTCAAAAACAATTATTCTATTTTCTCTTTTAATTCTAACTCAAAAGATTTGACTCTTTCCGTGGACCCAGAAGCGCAAGTTTATTCTGATATTAATGAAATTTCTTTAAAAGAAGGACTAGCGGGGCTTTCTTTGATGGAGGCAAAATTATTTTTAGGAAATCAGCCTCAAATCGAAAAAAGCCAAATTAAACTTTGGCCATTTTGGCAGACAAAAATACCCAAAAACGCCGAAAAAATAAAACTTCAATTGCGTCTTGACTAGTGGAATAAAATTATATGTTCAAAGCCTTAAATATATTGGAGTTCTCTCTACCGCTTTCGATGCGATAGATGTTAAATA
>CAYIJU010000063.1:1789-3659 GCA_964363855.1 uncultured Candidatus Saccharibacteria bacterium
GCCTTAAATATATTGGAGTTCTCTCTACCGCTTTCGATGCGATAGATGTTAAATATGCTCGTTTAAAAAATGTCACAGTTTGTAATTTGGGAGGATACAGTACCGAAGCCGTGGCCGAATTTTTCTTTGCAGTTATTTTTGAGCGCATCCGAGATTTAGAAATGGCTAAACAACAAGCTCGCAACGAAGATTATTCTTTTAATAAGTTTATGGGAGCAGAATTAAAAGATAGGACTTTGGGCGTTATCGGGGCAGGTAAAATAGGTTCGCGCATATTGAGCCTTCATTAGTAAAAAGATTTTTAGGAACGAAAAATTGCATAGTATATCCTCCCGCGGCCTTCAGGACAAAAGAGGCCGATATTACTCGTTGGGAAACATTTACTTCGAATATTGAAAAATTCGCCGAGGGTATTCCCCAAAATGTAGTTAACTAATAAAGCGTCAGTAAGTGTTAAATATTCAATGTTTAACATCCGTTTGGTAGTCTGTTGAAGTCTGACTTCAACAGAGTCACCTAAAGAAGTTGACTTACTTTTTAGATTTTGTTAAGATTAAAATATATGGAAATAAATTTTACTACTCAAATTTGGAAGGAAGGGAAAATGCATGTTTCCTATTGCCCGGAATTAGATGTTTCTAGTTGCGGTAAAACCGTTAGAGAAGCCAAAGAGAATCTTCTGGAAGCGGTAGAGATTTTTTTAGAAGAAACAAAAAAAATGGGAACCTTGAAAGAAATTTTGAAAGAAAGCGGTTTTTTAAGAGAGGGTCAGAAAAAATGGAGAGCTCCGGAATGGATTTCTTTAGAAAGGGAAAAAGTGCTGGTTCCTTAATTTTTAATGTCCAAAATTACTCCAATTCATTATTAGCAAATTAGTAAAGGTTTTTGAGGCAGAGGGTTTTAAATTTAAAAGAATAAGAGGAGATCATCTTATCTACGCTAAGGCGGGTATTTCTAGGCCAATAGTTATTCCTAAATATGAAGAAATACCTGTTTTTGTTATTAAAAATAATTTGCGAGCAGCTGGAATCAATCGGGAAAAATACCTTGAAATTTTAGAAAGAATTTAAATAATCGGTAGGGTATTGACCTAGATAAGATTTTTTGATAATATTCTTATATCGCTTTTTTGATGGGGACAAACAAAAACATTATTAAAAAAACCGGCCAGGTTATAGAGGCGCTGCCCAGCGCCAATTTTAAGGTTAAATTAGACGACGGAAATGAGATTTTATGCCATTTGGCGGGAAAATTGCGGATATATAAAATTAAAATTTTAACTGGCGATAAGGTAACTGTAGAATTAAGCCCTTACGATGAAAAGCGAGGAAGAATAACTTTTAGGGGAAAATAAAAACGTGAAAGTACATCCATCTATTAAGAAAATTTGCGCAAAGTGTAAAATCGTCAGACGCAGAGGACGATTATTTGTTATTTGTAATAATCCAAAACATAAACAACGTCAAGGTTAGTATGCCAAGAATTGCCGGGATTAATATCCCAGAAAACAAACGAATAGAAATCGCTCTAGGTTATATTTATGGGATAGGCCGCCCTTTGGCTATAAAAATTTTAAAGCAAGCGAATATTAATCCGTCCATTAAGGCAAAAGACTTAAAAGCTGAAGAAATTAACCAATTGAAGGAAATTATTGAAAAGACTTATAAGATAGAGGGGGAATTAAGAAGAGAGATAATGATGAATATCAAACGATTAAAGGACATTTTAGCGTGGCGAGGATTAAGACATATTAAAGGTTTGCCTGTTCGCGGTCAAAAAACCAGAAAAAATACCAGGACCGTTCGGGGGAATACCAGAAAAACTGTCGGATCGGGCAGAAAACCGGCAGCCGAGCCAACATAAAATAATA
>CAYIJU010000064.1:0-2131 GCA_964363855.1 uncultured Candidatus Saccharibacteria bacterium
GTTACTAATGCTCCTAAAGCTGTTCCCATTGCTAAAGACGGAAATATTATTGAGAGTAAAACAATAATCGTCGGAGGCGCAAGTACGACCGAAAAAATTTTTAAAGGAATTGACAGCGAAATTGTCTCCGCTGCCAATTTTGAAAAAAATAATATTTCTTATTCTGTCTGGGCGGAGATCACCGGCAACAAAACAGAAAGATTGAAAATTTTTGATCAATTACTTTCTACTTTCAAAATTTTAGAGTAAAATAAAAAAATAAGGTCGATAGCTCAAATTTATTAAAAATAAAAATTTATGCCAATTTTTTTAGGAATCGTAGGTTTTATCGTATTCTTTTTCGTTTTACCGGGATTAAGAGTCGTCAACCAATATGAAAGAGGAATAATTTTAACATTCGGCAAATATACCGGCACCCGCAACCCCGGTCTTACCTGGATTTTTACGGGAGTGCAGAGAATGATAAAAATTGATATCAGAATCGCCAATGTAGATATTCCTCAACAAGAAGCCATTACCAAAGATAATGTGCCGGTGGGAATAAATGCCGTAGTCTATTTCCAAGTAATGAGAGCGGAAGAAGCCTTTTTAAAGGTTCAAGATTATCCCCGGGCTATTTCTCAATATGCTCAAGCGGCTTTGAGAGATGTTATCGGCGGAGTTGAATTGGATGTTCTTTTAACGGAAAGAGATACGACGGCGGATGAAATTAAAAAAATTGTTGATCAGGCGACCGAAGGATGGGGGATAAATGTTACGGCAATAAAAATTCAAGACATTGAAATTCCGGCTGATATGAAAAGAGCTATGGCCAAGCAGGCCGAATCGGAAAGAGAAAGGCGGGCGGTAATTATCAGAGCCCAGGGAGAACTTTCAGCCGCCGAGAATTTGAAAAACGCCATGGAGATGTTATCCTCTTCGGGCGCAATTTCTTTGAGAACGCTTCAGACGATTGAAGCTACCACGACCAACCCGGCCAATACCATTATTTTCGCCCTGCCGATTGAAATAATTGAAGGATTTAAAAAACTTTCAGGCAAGTAGATCTCAGTTTGTAAAACAAAAATACACAGGTTGAACCTGTGTATTTTTATTTTATTTTATGTGGTAGAGAAATTCTGTCGCCAGCTTGGCGGTTTGGCCGCTTGATTCATAAAATTCTTTCCAAATGACAATAATATTAGCGTCATTAAAAATTGCTCTTTGGACTTCTTTGATAGTATCGCCCCCGGCCATAGCAATTAAAACATCAAAACTGGCTCTGATTTTATTAATTTGTATATAAGGTATCGGTTTGTCTTTGTTAAATGTTTCTTCATCAACTCCGCGATGAAGGATAACGACATTAGGCAGTTTTTTAAGTTTTCTTAAAACTTTTATCGGCGCTTCAACATTCATCATATCCACCATAGAGTCAAGGTTGGACTTTTCGCATTCTTCAATCAGAATATTGATAGTTTCAATCGGCGCGCTGCCGTTGACTGTAATAGCGCTTGCCCCAGCCCTTCTGGCAATTTGCACCTCTGTCGTGCCCCTGTCTTGGCATTTCATATCAGCCACCACATAGGGAAAAATACCATTGGAAAAAGTTCTGGCGCTCCATAAATCAACTATAAACTTTATGCCGTCTTTGCCATAGGATTTTATCAAAGGAGTGCCGGCCTCCAAGATTATTCTTTTATCCAAAGGAAGCTGGCTGATAATATTTTGCGCTTCTTCTAAAGTATTATTCAGGGCAATTTGCAGATAATTAGTTTTTTTGTCTAGCATATAAATTTATTATAGCCGATAGAGCTATCTATGGAAAGCCGGGGGGCGAATCTGATCATTCAATGGGAAGAACTTTTCAATCTGGGAAAGCCGGTAGAAAGCAAGGGAGAATGCGGCGGCAAACCCGATTTGGCCTTGGAGGTTGCTATCGGCAATAAGGAGGTTGAAAAATACTTCAGGAAAATGCAGAGGGAGGGAGAAAGAGATTCTCCCGTCCACTATATCAAAGCCGTTGAGTTGCTTAAGCTGAATGTGATTGTCCCGCCTGATTTTCTTCAGATATTAAAAAAGAAACACTTCAGGTGAGTGGAAAAATATGATTTGGCTAGGGGCTGATTTTATCGGCCCCGTTTTTTTTGCT
>CAYIJU010000064.1:2231-3588 GCA_964363855.1 uncultured Candidatus Saccharibacteria bacterium
GTGGAAAAATATGATTTGGCTAGGGGCTGATTTTATCGGCCCCGTTTTTTTTGCTCTTGACATGACTTCTTCGTTTTTTTACTATTTAAGTACGGTGTTTACTTCCGGGAAGTAAACACGCTTATATTATGCCATTAAGGGGAAATATTTTTGAAATAGGCCAACCTGTCCATGTAATTTCCAGGGCAGTGGACGGGAGAAAAATTTTTGACAGCGATGCCGATTGCCTTAGGTATGTTTTCCAAATTTATGCAGCCAATATCGGCAAACCGATTCCCAATCTTTGGCGCCAAGATGTTGTAAAAATTGCGCAAAGCATATTAACCGGAGAAAAAATTTCATCCAAATTTGTTATTAGGGAGCATCCTCCCTTGGTGAACTTTTTAGATTTTTCGTTAGTAGTCAATCACGCTCATTTTTATTTGATTCCGAATGTTAAAAATGCCATTCCTATTTTGATGAGAAATTTGAACAGTGGATTTGCTCAATATTTTAATTTAAAATACAAACGTCGCGGTATTTTATTTGATGGTCGCTACCGAGCTATAGTTACTAAAAGCCAGTATCAGTCTGACGCAGTGAGTCGTTACGTTGGCGTGATTAATCCCTTGGACGTTTTCCAGCCCGGCTGGAGAGAAGATGGTTTAAAAAATTGGCAGAAAGCTTTTGGATTTTTGGAGAATTATCAATTCTCTAGTTTCCCAGACAAAATAGGAAAAAGAAAATCAATAATTTTAGCTTCAGCAGAGGTTTTAGAAAAATATCTCACCATAAGTTCTAAAAATCCAAAAGATTATCAAGAATTTGTAGAGAATTTTTTGAAAGAGAGACTGGGCGCTTCTAACAAATTTTTTCTTGAATAGGGGAGTTATGTTTACTTCCGGGAAGTAAACATCGGCAGTAAACATCGGCATTGACATAAATTTAATTTTCTTTAAGATAATAAGTATGAATATCAAGCCTTTGTCAGATCATATTTTAATTGAACCGATTAAGGGCGAAGAAAAAACTAAATCCGGAATTTTATTGCCTGATACTGCTGAAAAAGAAAAACCAGAACAAGGTTTAGTTGTTTCGGTTGGTCCCGGCAAGAAAAATAAGAATGGAGAATATATTCCTATAGAAGTAAAGCCCGGACAAAAAGTTTTATTTAAAAAATACGGGCCGGATGAGATAAAAGTTGACGGCAAAACATATTTAATCGCCGTTGAAGAAGACATACTCGCGATTATAGAATAACCATGGCAAAACAAATTTTATTCGGCGAAAATGCCAGAAAAAAATTATTAGCCGGCGTTGATAAATTAATCGATGCGGTTAAAGTTACTTTAGGGCCAAAAGCAAGATTGGTTGTTTT
>CAYIJU010000065.1:0-3546 GCA_964363855.1 uncultured Candidatus Saccharibacteria bacterium
CGGCTGATGTCTTGGTCCTGCCAAATTCGGCCAAAGAAGAAATATCAAAATCCTATACCTCGCCGTTAAAAATGTTTGAATATATGGCCTCTGGCCGGCCGATCGTGGCCAGCGACCTGCCGTCCTTGAGAGAAGTTTTGAATGAAAACAACGCTGTTTTTGTTAAGCCAGACGACCCTGAAAGTTTGACGGAAGGGATAAAAAAGATATTTAATAAAGCTGGGCTGGGTGACAGAATTTCTCAACAAGCCAGGTCTGACGTGGAAAATTATACTTGGCAAAAGAGGGCCCAAAACATACTGCATAAGGCCACATACTTGATTTTTTAGGTTTTAATGATACTGTTATTTGATGAAATTTCTGATCACCGGCGGGGCCGGTTTTGTGGGGTCTCACATAGCGGAAGAGTTGACAAAGTCCAAAAGGGGCGAAGTTGTCGTCTTTGACAATTTAAGTGTCGGTAAAAGGAAAAACGTTCCCAAGGGGTGCCGGTTCATTAAAGGTGATATCAGAGACCCGAAAGCAATAACAATAGCGGCCAAGAATGTGGATATAATATTCCACAATGCGGCTTTTGTAAGCATAAGAAAGTCATTTGATATGCCCAAGGAGGAGCTGGATAATAATGTATATGGCACTTTGAATGTGCTGGAGGCGGCCGTTAAAAATAAAGTAAAAAAATTTATATTTGCCTCATCGATGGCTGTTTACGGAGAGCCAGGCAGTTTGCCGATAAAAGAAAAAAGCTCTCTGGCGCCGACATCTCCTTACGGACTTAGCAAGTTAAGAGGCGAGATGTATTGCAGAGCTTTTCAAAACAAATTCGGCTTAAATATTACCATCTTGCGTTATTTTAATATTTTTGGAGTCAGGCAGATCCCATCCGACTATGTGGGGGTAACGACGATTTTTATAAATCAGGCATTAAACAGAAAACCCCTTACTATACTTGGCAATGGCAAGCAAACAAGGGACTTTGTGTGGGTAAAAGACGTGGCAAGGGCAAACATACTGGCGGCTTTAAACCCAAAGAGCAAGAGTGAAATTTTTAACATCGCCTCTGGCAGAGAAGTAACTGTTAACCAAATAGCTGATTCAATAAACAGATATCTTGGCGGCAAAAAGATTCATCTTCCCGCGACTGGCACCGAGATTCTAAGAGCAAGAGCAGATATTGCCAAGGCCGAACGGACCTTGAAATATAAGCCGAAAGGGGATTTATTAAAGATGCTGCCGGAAATAATTGATTGGTGGGAAAATGAGAACAAAAAATAAGTGGTTTAGAGATAAAAACATAAAATGCGTTATACTTGCGGCAGGAAGAGGAAGCCGGCTTTTAACTTTGACGAAGAATGACCCAAAGCCGATGGTCCCTATTACGGAGAAGCCGATCTTAGACCATGTAATTAATTATTGGAAAAACTACACAAAAGATTTTGTTTTTGTAGTGAACTATAAAAAAGAAAAAATCATAGATTATGTTAAAAGGATTAAAGATATAAATTCGCAATTTATAATACAAAAGGAATTAAGGGGAATTGCCCATGCCCTACAATTCGTAGAGGATGTGGCAGGAGATAAATTTATAGTGGTTTTGGGGGACTGTATATGCAAAGGAAATTTTAATTTCCCTCATGACATGGCCCAAGGGGTCGGTATTTGGGAAACTACCAATACTAAAGATATAAAAAACAGTTATACCGTTAAACTTGCAAGCAATTTTGTCCAGAGAGTGAGAGAAAAACCTAAAAGGGTTTACAATAACCTTTGCGGTTTAGGATTTTATTTTTTTGACAGAAGAGTTTTTGATTATATAAGAAAAACTCCACCCTCTAAATTAAGGGGAGAAATTGAGCTGACAGATGTTATCCAAAATATGATCAATGGCAAAGAAAAAATCTCCCCGATTTTCTTTAGGGGAGATTATCTCAACATTAATACTGAAGATGAGCTTAACAGGGCAAGGAAACTAACAAATATTTAGCAGCCATGTTGTTGACAATGTTTAAGAAGTTTAAAACTGAATTTTTCTTTATTGCAAAGCTATTTGGCAATAAATATCCTCTAAAATACTATTTTAGTTATTTTAAAAATAAGTTATGGGGCGATTATTATTTGTCCAAATTAAGGCCTGTTCGATGTTTGGCTGGTAATGACCTTGAGATTCATGTTTTGTGCCAAAAGAAAGACCTGGAAATGCTGGAGTGGAATATCAGATCTTTCGTATATTATTCCGGATTATGTCCGCGTGTTGTTGTCCATGATGACGGTTCTATAGACGCAAAGGCGGCTGATTTGATTGAGTCAAGGATCTCAAATCTAAGGATTCTTTTCAAATCCGAAGCCGATAAGATAATAAATAACTCAAAAGATCTTACAGATAAAGTTAGAGAATTTAGGAATAAGGGGCATATTATGATAATGGAATTCTTTGACCTTTACTTTTTTGGTTACTTGAGCGACGCTAAAAACATAATGATACTGGACAGCGATGTTTTGTTCTTGAACAAGCCCCAGGAAATAGTAGATTTTGTAAATGGAAAAAATTCTTGTGATGCTATGATATCACGCCAATACGGCACATACGACCTGAAAATAAATGAGTCCTATGCAAAAATTTTGGACACAGAAAAAAAAGAAACCGGATATATGAATCCCGGCCTTATTATTTATAAAAACGGAAGCCTGTCTCTGAAATCTTTTGTGGAATACTTTGATCATACTGAAAGAAATATTCAGGATTACTTTTTGGGAATGGCCGGATGGGGGTGCTTGGTATCGCAAACCAAATTTGATTTTCTTCCCGGCGATAAATATAAAATTAAATGGCAGCCGAATGAAAATACGGTTATGAAACATTTTACCAGCCCTAGGAGGCATGAATTTTATGCTTACGGCATAGATATGATAAAATCAAAAATCAAAAATTAAAATGCAAAACGATAGGTTAAAAATTTTTAATAAAAAGTTTTTAGTAACCGGCGGAGCTGGTTTTTTGGGTTCTCACATGTGCGACCTTCTTTTAGAACGTGGGGCAAGGGTTATCTGTGCGGACGACCTCTCAAACGGCAAATTGAACAACATAAGACACCTGGACAAAAATCCCAACTTTAAATTTTACAAAAAAGATGTAAATGATCTGAAGCAAATAAAATCAATATTTGCCAAAGAAAAACCCGACTATGTTATGCATTATGCGGCTATGGTCGGTGTTAAAAGAACCAGCGAGCGGCCTCTGGAAGTTTTTGAAGACATAGAGGGAATTAAAAATATTGCCGAATTAGCCAGGCAATATAAAGTTAAAAAAATATTATTTACTTCTTCTTCAGAGGTTTATGGCGAGCCGATAAAACTGCCTATTGCCGAAGACGATACATTTAACAGTAAATGGCCGTATGGGTTGGTTAAAATTCTTGGTGAGCAATATTTTAAAGCATATTATGAAAAATATGGTATTCCGGTTACTATTGTGAGATTTTTCAATGTTTATGGGCCGAGGCAAGATTTCGGCGATTCGGGATTCGTGGTATCGGTGTTTCTGAAAAG
>CAYIJU010000066.1:0-3536 GCA_964363855.1 uncultured Candidatus Saccharibacteria bacterium
ACCATCTTCGCCTTGCTCAATAATCACCTTAAATTGTTTTTTTTCTTTTACCATATGATTCAATTATATTCCTGAATAAAAATTTGTCAAATTTTTTCTTTCATAAATTTTCCTACTTTCAAGATAGCCCTATTTTGGCGAAAATACAAGCAGAAAGTGTTAGACATTCAATGTCTAACAATACCAACAAAAAGTGTTAGACACTGAGTACCTAACAACTAACAACTGACAAAAAAACCGCCCCGCGAGGGCGACTTTTTACCGTTCTAATTTCTTTTTTGTATCTACAAATTTATGTTGTTTTAAAAATTTTAGAATTGGCGCTCCGCATTTTTCGCATAATTCCGCACTTGAAAAAATCCCCATGCCAGCGGTTATTGGCTTACCTTTAATCACCTTTTTACATAAATCACATTTCGTCACCATCATACACGCTCATTATATGTTTTACCAAACCATGCTGTCAAACAGCAAGAGCCGAGGAGAGGATTCGAACCCCCGACCTTCGCTTTACAAAAGCGTTGCTCTACCACTGAGCTACCTCGGCAAATTTTTATCCTTAATTTTGGCGATGAAGTTTGCCCCTTCGGGTTTGCCTTCATCTTCAACCTTCATCCCGCTTCGCGGGACTTGGTTTTTTAGTTCTTCCCAATAGGTGTCGTTTTCTTTATTGTGATTATCTTGAGCTCTTTTTCTTAGTTGAGAAATCCAGGTGAATGTTTTATTTTCCGTTTTCATAATCAAAACTCTGATTTTAGAAAGCACCTTCTGCAAGAATATTTCAAAAGAAAAATTTTTCAGAAAGGGCAGAGTTTTAATTTTTTCCGCTAATTTTAAAAGAATCGGTTTTAAATCAAATTTCTTTTCTTGAACCAATGGCAATCCGGCTAAAATCGGCAGTTTTTTAAAAACCAGCCCCAGCATTGCCAGGGAGCTTAAAATTAAAATTATTTGAAATGCTATTTCAAAGCTCATATCTGATGAATTTTTCCAAAACTATATTTTCGCCTAACTTGGCGATAGTGTCTTCAATCAGATTTTTGACTGTCTTGGCCTGATCTTTTATCCAGGGCTGCTCAAAGATAGGGATTTCTTCCGGATCTATTGCCGCTATCTGCAGGCACAACTCGTGGCTAAGCTTTAAAAAATCAGGATTTTTTGCCACAAAATCAGATTCGCAGCGCAATTCAATCATTGCTCCGATTTTTTTATTGGGATGAATATATGTGTCAACTATCCCCTGTTTAGTTTCCCGGGATTGTTTTTTTTGAGCGAGTTCTTTGCCTAATTTTTTTAGAATATCTTTAGCTTTTTCAATATCGCCCTTCGCTTCGCTCAGGGCCCTCTCACATTCTCCTATTGAAACCCCTGTTTCATCTCTTAATTCTTTTATTTGTTCAATGTTTATCATAAAACTCGTTTAAAGAAACTCCGTTTCTCACTTAGAAACGGAGTTTCTAAGTGCTTCGGATTTATTTTTAATTATTACTTCTTTTATTTTGTCCAAGATATATTTAACAGACGACACAGAATCATCACTGGCGGGAATCGGATAATCTGCCAATGTCGGATCGGTATTGGTATGGCAAATGGCAATAACTTTTATTCCTTTCATTCTGGCTTCTTTTATTGCTAATTCATCTTCTATCATATCGCAAACAAAAATGGCATCGGGTAATTTTCCCAGATTTTTAATTCCTCCGAATTTAATTTCCAGATCTTTTAATTCTTTATCAAGACCCAGTCTTTCTTTTTTGGTGTATTTCTCAAGCTCTCCGGCGGCTTTTTTGACCTCTAAATCCTTAAAATAGGCTACTCTTTTTTGGATAATGCCGAAGTTGGAAAAAGTTCCGCCCAGCCATCGGTTATAGACATAAGGCAAACCGCACTCAATCGCCATATTTTTTACCAATTCCTTGGCCTGAATTTTTGTTCCCACTAAAAGTAAAACTTTATCTTCTTCAACTATCTCTTTAATAAACTTCAACGCTTTCTCAAATTTTTCTTTGGTTTTTTCCAAATCAATAATATAAATGGTATTTCTCACACCAAAAAGATATGGCGCCATTTTCGGATGGGTCTTTGATGTTTTGTGACCGAAATGCAAACCGGCCGAAGCCATTTCCTCGGTATCAAGATTAAATCCTCCTTTAGTTTTGGAAACAGTCTTTACCATACAAATTACAATATACTACATTCCCAATCCAAACGCAAGAGAAAAGTCCCCCGCCAGATTTTACTCTGACGAGGGACTTGGCTTGCTCGCTCTTTAAGCGAACTTATTCGGGAAACTTCCAGGCAGTGGCTAGGCCCAAATCTGGATTCTGTGTATTATCAGACATTCTATATTCATCGGCCTTTAATAGGATCTCCTCGCCATCTACGGCCACCACTAATTGTTGCGGACATCTGCATGTACATTGAGAAGTCCGAAGTTGAAAAAGCGGGGCCGCTCTTCTATTTATGGAGGCGAGAATCAAGGCCGTGATTATCTCAATTGGACTCGCCACAACTTCTTGCGAAGGAACCATTTGCTGCTGAGTCTCAAAAGAATGATTACGGCTCTCTGGTAAAGCATCCTTCCTAACGAGATACCATTTTAGCTGAAGGGTTTTTTCCGAGAAGAACGGCTGATTTATAATTTCCTCCTTGGTTAATATTGGCATATCGTCTTTCCCTTTTAAGAAAGCGGGGTGGATACCAGAGATCTTCCTCTTTTTCTCCAGTGTTGGCAGAATTCTCTGCCAATATCTAACGGTAATGGGCGTACCATCTGCGTCATGACTTAGTCCCAGAAACAGGAAATGGGAATGTCGCACCGCCCACAGCTCCCTCTCTGAAATGGGGACAAAACGTATCACTTCAAGATTCTTTTCCTTGCGCGAGAAAACAGTGTCCCCAAGCAGAACCATCCAGTTCGCAGCCCCCCAGTAATTGGGTAGAGTCATAATGTCCATGGCGGCAGAGGTAGGAATCGGCGCGCCTTGCGGCATCGTGAGGATTTGGAGCGCGACATGATCCGCATAGGGGATATCAGACCTTATACGCTTTAGATGCTTGGGCGTAACACCGCGCTCCTCAAGCGCCTTAAGTGTCGCGCCTAATGCACCGAACCCCATGGTCCAAAGACCGCCGGTTGGCAGGGACTCCCCGGGTAACTCCGCAACTACCGAAGTGCCAGTGCTTTTCCTTTGCAATCCAACCTTGCCCAGAATTCTGTCTACCAGGCTTGTGTTTTTCACTTTGCCTTTCTCCTTTTCTTTTTTTGTTTTTTGCCTTGTCGCCTAAGGCGACTTTGGCATTTCGCACCTCAATCGTTTCTCTTAACTCAGGATTTCCTTCTCAGCTCCTTTCATTCTGGAAGTTTTCCTCTAAAATTAACATGTTAAGGTACGTCTAAATTATATATTATATTTAAAAAAAGTCAATAGTTGATACTTTTTGAAGTATATGATAAGTTATTATCATGAAACAAGATATCCATCCGAAATATTATCCTAAAGCCAAGGTTAACTGCGCCTGCGGAAACGCTTTTA
>CAYIJU010000067.1:0-3497 GCA_964363855.1 uncultured Candidatus Saccharibacteria bacterium
TGATAATTTCAAAAAACATATAGGTCAGCGTTTTTGGAAACATATCCACAAAGAAACCCTCATTCCTTATTCGGGCAGTATTCCTGCCCGGGATTCATTTCTAAGACAGCTTTGTAAAGACATAGAAAAAATGAAATATGTTCCCGCACCGCCAAGAGGTTATGTTGTATCTCATAAACAAAATTTGGTAGTTAGATTTATTCCGACATTGACGAAAGAGGATTACTGCGTTTATTTTTTCTGCATCAAATGCTTGGAAAATGAAATAGCTGAAAACAGGGTGCACGGTACCTACGGTGGCTGGAAGCTTGGTGGAAAAATAAGACGAATGGAAAACTTCGATAACGCACCATCCACACCAGATAATAGTTATAACAGATTCGCGTGGAAACAGGCATGGACAGAATATCAAAAAAGAGCGTTCCTCCTTCACCGAAATAGTAGCTATAATTTTTTTATCGTTTTTGATATAGCTAATTTTTATGACTCGGTGCGACTGAGAAGGCTCGAAATTCTAACCAGAGCCGCTGTAGGGAAAGAAAAAACCCAAGTATTAAATCTTTTGTTTTATTTTCTTTCGAACTGGGGCAAAAGAGATTTAAATTACGAAAGACAAAATATAGGGCTACCGCAAGATGAGGTTGGTGACTGCTCGAGAATTTTAGCCAACTTCTATTTACAAGATTATGACAAAACCCTCTCCACGATTTGTTCGGATAGAAATTCTGGTTATTTGCGATACGCCGATGATCAAATCATAGCATCCCCAGACGAGAAGACCGCGAAAGAAATAATGTTTTTTGCCTCAAAAGAGTTAACAAAACTCGGCCTTAACTTAAACGCAAGTAAAGCAAAGTTTTTAGACAAAAAAGAATTTAATACATACTGGTCGTTTGATATTTTCAAGCTACTTGAAGAACAAGATAATGGAAAGAAAATTCAAGAAGCGTGGAAAGTTTATAAAGATCGAGTAAGTAATGGCGTCAAATTTAAGCCGGACACTGTATTGAGGCGGTTATTAAGTTGTAATTTAAATCGTGTGCCCAAGGAAATTCGAGAAGAGATTTTAACTGCAGCCAAAGAGAAAGAATTTATTACAACCGTAAACGATTATTATCTAAAGCGAATTTACGGATTTACAGAAAGAGGTAAGAAAAATGAGTTTCTGCAATATCTTAACGGATTATCGGAGGATGTTTTGTTTAACCAATATCATTTAAGAGTTATGAAATTTGCTCGTGAGAATAGAGTAGACAGGAAGCACCTCAATATGGTTAAAACTAGTTTAATTAAGTTAAACGATATAAATCAATAAAAATGTCTATAAATGAATTAATGCTCATAGATACAGAAACCAAGAAACGCGTTCTCGGCATCCTCTCTATTTTAGAGAAGCCGACGAAGTTGCGGGGATTTCCCGCGGGCTTTCATGGCAACTCAGCAAAAATAAATTTAAACCGATCCCTCCAAAGAGGGTTTCTTCTTAAATATGTTCTTTCCGATATAGCGGGGTTTCCGTGTACCTATCAACCAATAGAAAAAGTAGCATGGGAAATAGATTTCATTGTCAATGAAACACATTGTACGATTTCGAGTGAGAAATTTGGCTACCGTCTTTATATCCATTCAAAAGATCTTGCAATAATTTCGCGCCTATCAAAACAACTCCCGCCCATTTTTAATAAGGCCGTTGTAGCACTGCAAAAGCACTTAGAAACTTTTTCGGCGAGCGAGATAGAAAAGGGAAATATAATCATAATTAATCAATATAAAGAGCTGTTTGATATGTATACATTTTTTAAACAGCAAGCAGGGCGAAAAAGAAAATTTCGAGATATCAAGACAAAGGGGAAAGATTTTACTAAATCGTGGAATCAGGGTATTAAAGCGGGGCGGGAATCATTCTATTTTGAACAAGCAGCGTACTTCGCTTTTTTTGGGCTGTTAGAACACCTGTTGGTTTTACTATTAGCTTTCAGAGACTTTAACCCAAAATCCGACGCATTAAAAAGATTTATATTCTTGAAGTGGTCTGAAAAATACAAAAGGATTTTTGATCTATCCGATAAGCAATTCAATGAGTATTATATATTTCTCACCAATCTATCAAGACAAAACAGAAATTTATATGCGCATGGCAAATTTAGCAAAGACAATAGTAGTATGCTGGTCTATTTGGCGGGCACAGGGTTAATAAGTGCTAAACCATCTAATTTTAATGGTGGTGAGGACACCCCGTTATTTAGGTGGCTTGGCGGATCAGGCGAGTCATTCCAAAAACTTGATAATTTTTTGCAGTTAATAAAAGAGCGTTCTCAATATAAGGTACCCATGCAGATTATTTGTGGTGGCTTAAATCCAGATTTCTCGCCGAAGGAACGGAGGCGATATGGGGAATTAATGCGTAGCGGTGATGCATCAGAATTCGTGGAACATACGAATGATTTAATTGACAGGCAGCAAAATATGGATTGGTAAAAATATGAGCAAGGTTAGTCACAAAACTTCCCGAAACAATGACTTAGAAAAGTTTCAAAACTTCCTTCGTGCTTTTGGCGCTGCCCGTTTGCTATTGCAAAGAGCTCACGAACGCGGTTCTCTTATTGAGGGTTTAGTTTTATACGCTGCATTGGCGGATGGATTTTGTCGAATCTGTCTGGTCTTACAAGAGCAACTTGAGAAAAAGACCGGGGATATTAATCAGAAATACATTTATCAACATGGCAATGAGCAAAATTTCAACGAGAGAAAAATATACAACTTAGCGTTAGAAAAGAAAATTATCAGCAAAAATTTATTCAAAGAACTTAACACTTTGTATGACATCAGAAATAAAGTTATTCATCGCTTTTTCATCAGCGAGGTCGAATACACACACCTAGAGATTGTTTGCACTCGTTATGAGAAAGTTTATGAACAACTTCATAAAATTACTTATGATCTTGAATCGGAGCAAATAAAACGGGGTATTGGGATGACCGTACTGGGTAAATACACCGAGGAGGATAAAGCCGAAATCAAGAGGGATGTTTACAAAAAGATTAAATCTGGGAGCGAAAGAAATCTTGCAAAAACGCTCGGTTGTACCTCGGTAGAAGAGATTATAGAGTTCGGAAAGAAGAAGGGGCTTTTCAGAAAGTGCAAGAGATGCAAACATCTAAAAATCGAGCACTTCGATCAAAAAGCGTTTCAAAAAGCAAAAGATAGAACCGCCAAACTCGACACTTATCTTGGTTTGTGTAAATCCAGAGATTGTTCGTGTCAACAATTCAAATGATTTTTATGGACGAAGAAAAAGAGCAGGAAAAAGAAATAAAAGAAATATTAGTCCCTAAGCATTTTCTAAAATTTTGTGAGTTTTCTCTATATTCTTAAGAACACAAAATTTAATAGAAACTATATTGGGGTAACTGAAGATGTTGAAACAAGATTAAAAAAGCACAATGATGGGAAAGTCAGATCCACCAAAGCTTGGCGTCCATGGGTTATAGTGCATA
>CAYIJU010000068.1:0-3487 GCA_964363855.1 uncultured Candidatus Saccharibacteria bacterium
AATTTGTTAATGGTGAAATTTATCACATTTTTAACAGAGGAGTAGAAAAAAGAAATATTTTTCAACAAATTTCAGATTATTTCCGATTTATTTTTTGCCTTTATGAATTGAATGAGAGGGGATTAATTAAAATGAGAGATCGGATAGAGAATCGACAAAAAAGAAAAAGAGAGGGAGAAAAATACACAGGTTCAACCTGTGTATCCAAAGACAGAGGAGAAGCGTTGGTAGAGGTTGTTGTTTTTTGTTTGATGCCGAATCATTATCATTTAATTTTGCGCCAATTAGTCGATGGTGGAATCTCCCTTTTCATAAAGAAAGTAGCCAACAGCTATGTCGGATATTTTAATGAAAAATACAATAGAAAAGGGATAGGTTCTTTGTTCCAGGGACGCTTTAAAGCGGTGCATATTAAAGATGACAAACAATTTTTCAATTTAGTTTGTTATATTTTTACTAACCCTATAGAAATTATGGAAAAAAACTGGAAAGAAGCGGGATGCAAAAATCCAAGGAAAGCCATTCAGTTTTTAAAATTATATCGCTGGTCAAATTTTTTGGATTGTGTAGGGATACCTAATTTTCCTTCAGTAACCAAAAGAGATTTTATAATAGAATTTTTCGGTAGCTCCAGCAAAATTGAAGAGTCGATTGAGAGTTGGATTTTATATAAAACAGAGCTTAAGAAAGGCCTTGAAAATATTAAAGATATAATCCTTGAGTAGATAAAAATACACAGGTTCAACCTGTGTATTTTTTTATTATTATTGCTAAACATTGCTAAACTAAGCCCATTTTTTGGCGAACTTTAACTATGGTAGATTGGGCGATAATTTCAGCTTTTTTTCTGCCTTGCTCTAAAATTTCTTTGACATAGACTTCTCTCGAGAGAAGTTCTTTTCTTTTCCGGCGGAAAGGTTCAAGTTTTAAAACTAAAAGTTCGGCCAAAGATTTTTTAAATTCACCATATCCTTTTCCCTTAAATTTTTTCTCTAGTTCTTTGATTGGTTTACCGGAAAATAGAGAAAATATAGTTAAAAGGTTAACAATCCCGGGCTTTTTATCGGGATCGTATTGGATTGTTCTGCCGGTGTCGGTGACCGAGGACATTATTTTTTTAATTATCTTTTCCGGCTCGTCAAAAAGGCCGATATACCCTGCCGGGTTATCAGATTTTGACATTTTTTTCTTGGGATCTTGCAGAGACATTATTTTAGCTCCAAATTTAGGGAGCATAGCTTTTGGTTCCTTAAAAGATTCACCAAACTTCTGGTTAAATTTTCTGGCAATAGTTCTCGCCAACTCTACGTGCTGCTCTTGGTCTTTCCCCACGGGCACCGCTTCGGTTTGATAAAGTAGGATATCGGCAGCCATTAAAACCGGATAATTTAAAAGTCCGGCATTGATATATTCTTTGTGCTTTTTGGATTTTTCTTTAAACTGGGTCATTCTTTCCAGTTCTCCTAAAGGGGTAATTGTGCCAAGAAGCCAAGCTAATTCAGCGTGTTCTTTGACTTGCGATTGGACAAATAAAATGCACTTTTCCGGGTCTAATCCGGCGGCCAGATAGGTAATAGCTATATCTATAATATTTTCCTGGAGTTTTTTAGGGTCGTAAGGAGTGGTCATGGCGTGCCAATCTACAACGCAAAAGATGACTTCATTTTTTTCTTGAAGCTCCAGCCACTGCTTAATGGCTCCCAGGTAATTCCCGATATGCAATTCTCCCGTGGGTCTTATTCCTGAAAATATCCTCATGTATTAATTTTTATATGTCGCTTTTTTTGATAGGTTTCCGCCGCGCCCTCGCTTCCGACGGCGATTTTTCGGCGGGCTTTTCAATATTTTATCAATTTACTTGATTATATTGCGCTTGTTTGCTGTAAGAAAAAAGTTTTGCAGGCCGACCATTCAAGCGTTTTTCTGCCGCCTTAAAATACCTTTCGTCAATTTCAACGCCGATAAATTGTCTATCCAAATTAAGAGCGGCAACGCCGGTTGAACCAACGCCCATAAATGGATCAAAAACTACATCGCCCTCTTTTGAGGCAAGTTTTATACAATGTTCCAAAACACGTACGGGTTTTTGCGTTGGGTGATTAGGTTCTTTTAGACGCTCAATGCCCATGCAAATTGGCGTTTCAATAAAATTGTGCATATCCCTTTGATTTGAAAAATTCCAAGTGTGATTTTTATTCCACATACAAACAATCAATTCGCAACTATTCAAGAAACCAGCGCGGCGGATTTTTGGCACAGGATTTGTTTTATGCCACACCATAAATTGAAAAGTATCAAAATTTTAATTTTTCAAGTTCCAACCGTTTTTTGTAATAATCAATCGCTTCATCATAAGTTTTGACGATAAATCTGTCTCGTGAGATTGAATACGGTTCGCGGCTTAATGTATTTTGAATTTTCTCAATATGTTTGTCTAGTGCGAGCACATAAAAATCCGTCTGAAATTCTTTAAGCTGATACATTCTGCTCAACGACTCGCCGAGCGTGCCAATACTGTCAACGACTTCAATGGCTCTTTTCGGAAACTGATACCCCTTGCTCGAAAACCAAAGAACATCAATCCTTTTGGCGACAGCGTTTATTTCTGGATAAGTAAAATTGGGAAACTCGCCAATTGTTGTTAATTGATTGATAAAAACATTTTGCTGAAAATTTGCTGTTGGGTCAGCACAAAAAGTGATGTGTTTTTCGTAATTTCCTAGTTCAACCATAATACCTTCCATATAAGAATGCATCCTGATTTGGTCTTTGCTAATTTCTTCAATCTGTTTTTCCTCTTGATATTCTGCCAATGCAAAAACGCCAAAACCAACCCTTTTGAAATGTTGTTTATTTTTAATTTCCCGATATAGCACGCCACGAATGCCCGCCTCCCATTCTGGAGAAGATTTTGCGGCTGGATAATATCGCTCAATGTTGTCGTAGATAAATTTCCACGACGCAACTCCGCCGTTATCTTTCATCAACGCTTTAATTGCTTCAACTTTTGTCATAATGTGTGTTGAGTTAATGCTTGCCAAAGAGCCATCTCCGGCATATTTTGTCTAAATTTCATTTTTGCAACAACTTCACGAAACACCCCTTCTATCAATGGTCCTTCAACGTTTTTCTTTACTTCAAAAGAAAGTTTTGCGAGGTTAATCGCTAATCCTTCAAGCATATTTCCAAGCGAGCTATCCAAAGACCGAACAAGCGCGGCGTAATATTGAACATCTTTTCCAAGTGCTTCAATAAAAACATTGTGGACTTTCATGTTGATAATTCCCTCGGGATTATCAACTTCCGCCTCGTGGCGGGCCTTAAAGCCCTCGGCATATGATTCTACCGCCGTATGAACTAATGCTTGTATTGTTTTCTTTTCGGTTAAATTTTTCATAATTTTATTTAAACAATTCCGCCACCGCCACATCAAGGGCTTTGGCTATTTTTTCTAATGTGTCCACAGTAGGATTCGGGCTTTCGCCTG
>CAYIJU010000069.1:0-3440 GCA_964363855.1 uncultured Candidatus Saccharibacteria bacterium
AAGCCTGAACCGCCGCCGATTTTAGTTTTCTCCATGCCCCTTTTTACTTTTGGCAGGACAACTTCCTGGTCGCCAAAAGGCATAAAATAAAAACCGTCTACTTTGGGCAGATCTTTAGAAATAACAATAGTAATAACTGCCGGGCAGGCCTTTTTGGCAATTTGAACAATGGGCGATGGCTCCAACATATAATTTATTTTAGCACGAAAAATAATTGTCAACCAGCGCAAAAATTGCTATACTCTTAATATTAAGTGCGTCCCCGTCGTTCAACGGACAGGATGAGGGTTTCCTAAACCCTAGATCCAGGTTCGATTCCTGGTGGGGACACAAAAATTAAGGGCCCGTGGCTCAACGGTAGAGCAGCAAGATGGCATCTTGAAGGTTCGGGGTTCGAATCCCCGCGGGTCCACACGATGGGGTGGGGTGGCTGAGTGGCCGAAAGAGGTTATTTATTAGAGGGAAAATAAAAATGATTGTTTGTAGGCTTTAAATGTGATATGGTAGAGGTATGACTGAACTGGGTAATAAATTTAGCCCGCACCATAAGCGTGTTATCTTTCTGAAAGGGAAGCAAAAAGATTTTTTAGAAAAGATACAGGGCAGATTAAAGTTAAACAATAAAAAACTCGCAAGGATTTCTGGAATTTGTATTAGGTCAATGGCTGATTGGAAAAGAGAAAAATTTTCAATGTCACTGCCAGCACTTAAAAAATTATGCCAAAGGGCTCTAATTCCTTTGCCGAAAAATATTCGAGTTGAAGATCCACTTTGGTATGTTTATAGGGGCGGTAAAAGTGGAGGCCAAGTTGTGTATAAAAAGTATGGAAGAATCGGAGGAAACCCCGAATATCGCAAAAAGAGATGGTACGAATGGTGGGAAAGGATTGGAAGATTTAATCCAAATAAATATTTTGTAGCTAAAAAAATTGCTTTTCCTCAGAAAAATACTGAATTAGCTGAATTTGTCGGCATTATTTTAGGAGATGGAGGTATTAGCTCAAAACAAGTAACAGTAACTCTTAATAAATTTGACGATAAATACTTTATTAAACACGTTAAGCAATTATTTTATGAACTTTTTAGGATAAATACGGCGGTATATGAGAGAAAAGGAGAAAAAGCGATTAGTATAGTTGCGTCGAGGAGTGAACTCGTAGATTTTTTAGTGGATACAGGATTAAAGATAGGAGGAAAGGTTAGGCAACAAGTTGGGATACCTCGTTGGATAAAAAAATCAGAAGATTTCACTAAGGCATGCCTAAGGGGATTATTTGACACGGATGGTTGTTTCTACATTGATAAACATAGGTATAAAAACAAAATTTATTTAAATGCGGGTATGAATTTTGCGAATCATTCTTTACCAGTCCTCCAGTTTTTTGAAGATTATTTAGAGCGATTAGGTTTTCACCCCACACGAAAAAAATTCAACATTCTTTTGAGGAAAGAAGGGGAAATCATCGAATATTTCAAGAAAGTTGGATCGTCAAATTATAAACATTTAAATAAGTTTGAACATTATTTAAGAAGAATACGGGGAGGAGTCGGATAATTGGTATTCCGCCGCACTCGAAATGCGGTGCCCGCAAGGGCTTGTGGGTTCGAGCCCCACCTCCTCCGCAGTTTAATAAATTTTAATTTATTTCAATGTCAATTTTTTCTAACAATAAAAAAAATAAAAAAGATCCGGAGAATTTGAAAGATATTTTAGTCCAATTTAAGGATTTAAAGGGAGATTTTGATAAGATTAGCGAAGAATTAGAAGAATTTAAAAAAGAAAGCCGACCTTGGGTTAGGAAAATCGGCATTGTCAGATTCAATCCTTTTCGAGAAGTTGGCGGGGATCAAAGTTTTTCTCTCGCCTTGCTAGATGCCGATGATTCGGGTATTGTTATTTCTTCTCTTTATAGCCGGGAAGAAAATCGGATTTACGGAAAGCCGATAAAAAATAGTAAGTCAGAGTATCAATTATCGGAAGAAGAAAATAAAGCGATAGAGCGAGCTAAATCCGAAACAAAAACTTAGAAACTCCGTTTCTAAGTGAGAAACGGAGTTTCTTTAAACATGGTTAAACAACAAAATAAAAATAATTTACAAATCAGGCCGCCGGTGGTGGTGGTTTTGGGTCATGTTGATTCCGGAAAAACATCAATTTTAGACGCTATCAGAAAAACGAGGGTCGCAGCTAAGGAAACGGGCGGAATCACCCAGCACATTGGCGCTTACCAGATCGAAATCCCTCGTTCCGCTCGGGATGATTTTGCTCCCGTTGGTCGCAAAATCACTTTTATTGACACTCCGGGGCACGAAGCGTTTTCAGCAATGCGCTCCAGAGGGGCAAAAGTGGCTGATATCGCCGTTTTAGTAGTAGATAGCGCCAAAGGAGTGGAACCTCAGACGAAAGAAGCGATTTTACACATTAAAAAAGCGGAAATTCCTTTTATTGTTGCCTTAAACAAAGTTGATATGCCCGGGGTTAATCTTATAAAAACAAAAGGAGAATTGGCTAAAGAAGATGTCTTAGTAGAATCAATGGGAGGGAAAGTTCCTTCAGTAGAAACATCAGTCCCGATGGGGAAGGGTATAGATGATTTATTGAGCATGATTCTTTTGGTGGCTGAAATGGAAGATTTGAAATATGACCCTGAAGCCTCTATTGAAGGGGTGATAGTTGAATCGCATTTGGACAGTAAAAAAGGAATTACGGTTAGCTTGATATTAACTCAAGGAATTTTAAAAATCGGAGAGATTATAGGCACTGTTTCCGCTTTTGGCAAAATCAAGAATATAGCGAATTTCGAGGGAGATACCATTGAGAGAGCCTTGCCGTCGGATCCGATTATTGTTTTTGGTTTTGGGGAAATGCCCAAAGTGGGCGAAAGCTTTAAATCATTCGAAAATGCAGAAATTGCCAAAAATAATATCAACCCTGAAACTCGGTTTCAAAAAAAAGAAACCGAGTTTCCCGAAACTAACCCGGATAAAAATGTTTTAAATTTAATTTTGAAAACAGATTGTTTGGGATCGGCAGAGGCGATAGTGGGAATTCTAGATCAGATTCCGCAGGAAAAAGTCCTTCTGCGCATTTTAAAGTCAGAAGCGGGAGATATTGACGACGGTGACGTGAAAATAGCCAAATCAGGCCGCGCTAAAATTTTTGGATTTAAAACAAAAACAAATCCTGTAGCTCGCGACATAGCCGAAAGAGAAAATATCGGCATAGCTAATTTTGAAATAATTTATGACTTGGTGGAAGAAGTCAGAAGGTTGATGGAGCGGGAACTGGCGCCGGAAATCGGCAGAATAAATTTAGGAAAAATGAGAGTTTTAGCCAAATTTTTGGAAGAAAAAAACCGCCAGGTGATTGGCGGGAGAGTTTTAGAGGGAGCGATTGAAAAGCCCAGCCAGATTGAGGTTATGAGGGATGAAAAAATAAT
>CAYIJU010000070.1:0-3352 GCA_964363855.1 uncultured Candidatus Saccharibacteria bacterium
CTCACGGCGTGGTGGAAACGCCGTGTTTGGTGCCGGTGGCGACTCAAGCAGTTATAAAAACCCTAACTAGCGAAGAGGTTGAACAAACTAAAAGCCAAATTTTAATTTGTAATACTTTTCATTTACATTTAAAGCCCGGAGAAAAAATTGTGAAATCAGCCAGCGGTCTTCATAAATTTATGAATTGGCAAAAGCCCTTGATGACCGATTCCGGAGGATATCAAGTTTTTTCTCTGGGCTTTGGCAAGGATTTAAAAATGGGTAAGATGTTGAATAAAGAAGAATCTTTATCTGTCAAATCGGGACGCCAACCAAAGTCTTTAAAAATTACCAGAGACGGCGTATTTTTCCAATCGCCGATCAACGGCAGCGAATTATTTTTAGGCCCGAAAGAGTCTATCAAAATACAGGAGCAATTAGGGGCTGATATAATTTTTAATTTTGACGAATGTCCGCCGCCAATTGCCGATTACGAGTATACGAAAAGATCAATAGAGAGGACTCATTCTTGGGCAAAAATTTGTTTGGACTCAAAGAGATCAGGGCAGGTCTTGTATGGAATTGTGCAAGGAGGTAAGTTTAAAGATTTAAGAATTAAAAGCGCTAAATTTATAAGCGGGCTTGATTTTGACGGTTTTGGCATCGGCGGCGAATTAGGATTTGATAAGAAAGAAATGTTCAAAATGTTAAACTGGGTAACCGAAGTTTTACCTGCAGAAAAACCAAGACATTTGCTGGGTAATGGCCATATTGAAGATTTGCTAAAAATCTTTAAAAGCGGCGTTGATACGGTTGATTGTATTATCCCGACTCATTACGCCAGGCATGGTATTGCCTTCACTTCTAGTGGTAAAATGGATATGGCTAAGACAATTTTTCTCAAAGATAAAAAACCATTGGATAAAAGATGTTCTTGCTCTGTCTGCCAGAATTACAAAAGAAATTATATCAGCCATCTTCTCCGGGCAAAAGAAATTACTGCTTTGAAATTACTGACTTTTCATAATCTGTATTTTTTCAACACTTTTATTGAAAAAATTAGAGAAGAAATTAAAAAAGGTCGATATTAAATAAATTAATAAATTAATTTATGTGCGATTTAAAAAATTGTAAATATAGCATTATTGCCGGCGTTCTTTTGGTTACGGCAATATTTTGGTTTGGCAGCGATATGCCGAATAAAAGAGATAATCAGCCAAACACGATTACTTTCTCCGGCACAGGTGAGATTTTTGCCAAGCCGGACTTGGTAATAACCAGTTTTTCAGTTATTACTCAAGCTAAAACAGTCGCAGAGGCGCTTTCCGTGAATACTCAAAAAATAAATTCAGTAACCGACTTTATGAAAAGTCAGGAGATAGCGGAAAAAGATTTAAAAACTACTAATTTTAGTATTTCTCCTCGTTATGAGTGGCAAGACAAAGGAAGTAAGCAAGTTTTAGTTGGTTATGAAGTAAATCAATCGTTAGAGGTAAAAATCAGAGATCTGATCAAAGTTGGTTTGATTTTACAGGGCGGAGCTGATGCCGGAGCAAATCAAGTCGGCAATCTAAATTTTACTATTGATAAAGAGGATGAGTTAAAATCGCAAGCAAGAAAATTAGCAATTGACCAAGCTAAATCCAAGGCTAAGGAATTGGCTGATCAACTGGGAATAAAATTAGTTAAAATTGTCAGTTTCAGCGAGGGTGGTTATCGTGACTATGCTCCCATCTCTTTTAGTTTAGAAAAAGCAGTGGCTCCTCAAATACAGACCGGCGAAAATAAAATTGAAGTGACAGTAAATATTACCTATGAGATTCGTTAGATTCCTGAATTGCCAAATTAATTTAAGGGAAAAAGTTTTGATTCCTCGTATTGAAACTGAATTCTGGGTAGAAAAAGCTCTGAAGAGGCTTAGCTTCCAAAAGGAAGCTAAGCCTCTAAAAGCGTTAGATATATTTGCTGGTTCGGGATGTATTGGAATTGCTGTTTTGAAAAATATTAAAAATAGCCGAGTGGATTTTGTTGACATAGATGAAAGCGCAGTCAAACAGATTAAAATTAATTTAAAGATTAATAAAATATCTCCAAAAAGATATAAAATTTATAAATCAGGTTTGTTTTCAAAATTAAAAAATAAAAAATATCATTATATATTTGCCAATCCGCCCTATGTGGCAACGGAACGCATTAATGAAGTCCAGCCTTCGGTTTTGGAAAAAGAACCGCATGCCGCTCTTTTTTCTGGGAAAAAAGGATTAGATGCCATTAAGATATTTTTGAGACAAGCAAAAAAATACTTAAATGAAGAAGGCATAATCTTTATGGAATTTGACCCCTTGCAAAGAGAAGATATTGAAAAAATGTCGGAAAAATTTGGTTATAAAAAATATCAATTTCTTAAAGATCAGTTTAAAAAATATCGGTTCGCAAAAATTCAAAAAATTTAATAAAATTAAAAGATTCCCGGAGAACAGTTCTCCGGGAAGGTTTTCCGGAAAAATTTATGCCAGTAAAACGACCACAATTAATTAACGATGAAATTTACCATCTTACTCTTCGTGGAGTGGGCGACTCTTTGGTTTTTAAAAATCAAGATGATTATTATCGGGGAATTTTTTCTCTTTACGAATTTAATACTACTGCCCCGATAGAGATTAGGAATCAAAGAGAAAAACGTAAAACTGCTAAAGCCCACGGAGAACAGTTCTCCGTTGATAATCGGGATTTATTAGTGGAAATTTTAGCTTTTTGGCTCATGCCTAATCATATCCATTTGCTTGTAAGACAAATTAAAAATAATGGAATTACTAAATTTATGAGAAAACTCGGGGCTGGTTATGCCGCTTATTTTAATAAAAAATATAATCGCAGGGGACATCTTTTCCAGGGAAGATTTTATGCCGTCCACATTAAAAATGATGGACAATTAAAGACAGTCTTTGTCTATATCCATACTAATGGTATATCTTTAATAGAGCCTAAATGGAAAGAGTTGGGAATTAAAAATTCTGAAAAAGTAATTAAATTTTTAGAGGATTATAAATGGTCAAGTTATCAAGATTATATCGGTAAAAAGAATTTTCCTTCGGTTACGAAAAGAGATTTTCTTCTTAAAATAACGGGTGGCGAAAGGGGCTGTAAAGAGATTGTTGATAATTGGATTAAATATAAAAAAGGTATCAAGGGTCTATAATATTCCCGGAGAACTGTTCTCCGTTAATCAAAACCAATAAATGTTATTAAAATTATCTGATAGTCCGAAATATTTTTGGACTCAACATTCTAAAATTAAAATGAGGCAGTACCGGCTTTCCGAGCAAAGGGTTCTGCGGGTTTTACGCCGGCCCGACAGAAAAGAAGAGGGGAT
>CAYIJU010000071.1:0-3181 GCA_964363855.1 uncultured Candidatus Saccharibacteria bacterium
AAAAAAATCAAGGTCTTCAGAATAACGATGATTTAAATAAAAACCAGCGAGCGCAGTGCCGCCAGTTAAATAAAAATTTTGGGCGATAAATTCGCTCCTTCCCATTTCTTCTAAAAGAGAAATCTGCTTATCGGTAAGAATTTTATTTTTCATACAAAAGAAGCTGTAAAAAACGCTTCCGCGCCGGGTCAAGCTGAAGTTTATTCCAAAGTTTTTTGATATCTCGGCCGTTTATTTTTTTGCCGTTCAAGCCAAAATTCACCATCTGCTCTAGTTTCCAAACGGCATATTTTTCTTTATCCTTTTTAAGCTCTTTTTCGTTTACATTCCAGTTGTACATAAAAATATTATACCATAAATATCCCAAAATATCTAGTCATTTACGATAATAATTCTTTAACGAGCCTTGAGACTAAACTGGAATCGGATTTGCCTTTGACTTTGGGCATCAATTCGGCCATGACTTTGCCCATGTCTTTGATTTCCTTGGCTCCGGTCTTGGCGACAGCTTCTCCGACTAATTTTTTGATTTCTTCTTCGGTCAGCTGTTCCGGCAGATATTTTTGCAAAATTGTTATTTCTTTTTTTTCTTTTTCCGCCAATTCCGGCCGATTGCCCCTGATATAAAGCTCGATTGCCTCTCTTCTCTTTTTAATTTCAGAAGAAATTACATCTGTTAATTCTTCATCGGTTAATGGAACATCCTCGGCTTTGCCAGACTTGAATCTTTTGTCTTTTTCTTTGCTCAAAACAGAGGCCAAGACCATTCGCAAAACCGAAACTTCAAGTTCCTTTTTTTCTTTAAGGGCTGAATTCAAGTCCTCTTGAATAGTAATTTTGAGCACGATAAATTAACGTCTTATTTTACGTTCAATCTCGCCGAGTTTTTTTAATTTTTCGTATTCGTCTCTTTTTTCCAATCTTCTCAAGGCCGACTTCTTTTTCATATCTTCTGATTTCTTTCTTTGGACAAACCTTCTTTTTTTCGCCCGAATCAAAATACCGCTTTGCTGCATGCCTTTGCTGAATCGGCGAAGCAAGCTTTGATTATTCTCCCTATTTTGTTTTTTTACTTCTAATGGCATAGTTATAAGTTATCAATTAATTTTCCTCCACCCATTATATGCAAGTGCAAATGATTGACTATTTGTCCGGAATCTTTGCCTATATTGAAAGTTAATCTATATCCCGATTCGGCCGTTCCCTGTTCTTTGGCGATTGATTTGGCTAACAAAATTAACCCCCCTATTAAATCTTTATCTTCCAGCGCTAAATAATTTACGGAAACAATGTGTTTTTTAGGAATAGCTAAAAAATGCAATGGCGCCTTGGGAAAAACATCTTTGATCACCAGGAATTTATCGTCTTCGTAAATTATTGTTGATGATAGCTCTTTATTTATAATTTTGCAAAAAATACACTCTTCCGACATATTTACTTTTTTAATCTTTTTTTAATTTCTGCCACCACTCTTTCTAATTTGACTGTATCCTGTTTCCCATTTTTCATATCCCTGATAATAATTATTCCGGCCAAAACTTCCTGCTGTCCCAGAATTAAAGTATACAACACTTCCTCCTTGTCGGCAATTTTTAATTGAGCCTTTAAAGAATCTCTGCCGAGGGATTCTAAAACTTGAATTCCCTCTTCGCGAAATTCCTCTATTAATTTCAAGCATTTTCTTTTAGCTGAAGTTCCCAATTGAGCTATAAAAATCTGCGGAAGGTTTATACGAGAGAACTTCAATGGCTCTTTTTTTATTATTTCAATAATTCTTTCTATCCCGGCTGCTCCGCCAACGGCCGGCGTTTCCTTGCCCCCTAAAAGCTTTGTTAAATTATCATATCTTCCGCCGCCGGCTAAACTGCCGATGGCCTTTCCGTCAACAGATTCCTCTATAATCTCAAAAACGGTTTTAGTGTAATAATCCAAACCCCGAACCAAATATGGGCTCAAGTGATAGGGCAATCCCATTTCGTCTAAAAACTCCAAAACCTCTTTGAAGTGTCTATGGCACGGTTCGCAAAGATGATCAATAATTTGCGGAGCTCCGGCGACAATCTTTTGGCATTTTTCTTCTTTGCAGTCTAAAATTCTCAAAGGATTTTCTTTTAATCGGCGCCGGCAATCAGCGCACAAAGAATTACCTCTTGTTTTGAAATAACTGACTAAAATCTTTTTATAATAAGGCCGGCAAGCCGAATCGCCAATGCTGTTCACTTGAACCGCTAAATTTTTTATTTTTAATTCCTTTAAAACATTATAAAAAATCTGGATAACTTGAGCATCAAGCGCCGAGCTCATTTCCCCAAATACTTCAAAACCAAACTGCCAAAACTGGCGGAATCTTCCGGCCTGGGGATGTTCATACCTGAAAAATGGCGCCAAATACCAAAGTTTCACCGGTTGGGGCAAGTTCATCATGCCGTGCTCAATATAGGCTCTGGCAACCGGGGCTGTGCCTTCCGGCCTCAAAACTAAAGCATCTCCGCCTTTAGTTCTTAATATAAACATCTGTTTTTCAACAATGTCAGTGCTTGTTCCCACCGACTTTAAAAAAAGCTCGGCTTGTTCCAAAATCGGCGTGTCAATTTTTTTAAAATGATAAAAATCAGCGGCATCTTTTACAGTATCCTGAATTTTTTCAAAATATTTCTGGTCTTCCGGTAAAATATCATGCATGCCGGTCGGCGATTGAAACTTAAGTTTCTTCATATTTTAAAATTTGGCCAAAGCGGCGAACGGCCAGACGCGCAGAAGCACCCGGCCAATAATATTGTCTTTTGGCAACGGCCCCCAACTTCGGGAATCAGACGAAGCAAGGCGATTGTCTCCCAAAACAAAATAATCTTTTGCTCCTAAAACCGCCTTAGTGTCTCCCAAAGTCAAATCGCTCGGAGGCAGATATTTTTCGTCTAACACCACGCTTTCTCCCTTGGCGTTAGAAATTATAATTTTCCCAGCTTGAATTTCCACAGTTTCCCCGGGCAAACCGATAATCCTTTTAATATAGCGCTGGGAAGGGTCGTTGGGATATTTGAAAACCACTACTTCCCCTCTTTCCGGAGCCCTAAATTTATAAGATAATTCGTCAACAATCAGATAATCGCCATTTTCAAAAGTAGGATCCATTGACTGGCCTTTGACAAAAAACGGCTGAAAAACAAAATACCTGATAGGC
>CAYIJU010000072.1:0-3112 GCA_964363855.1 uncultured Candidatus Saccharibacteria bacterium
AGGCGGGAAGCAGAGTTCTTTAGTTCGGTTTCGGAGAATTTGCGAAAATCTCTTCTAATTATCAGGTCCTTAATTTTCCAAAAAAGAACGCCGATAATTTCTTCCATTCCAACTCCCCTATCCATGGCTTGCCTGAAATAAATCCAGGTATGAAGCTTGTCTTTTGCAGCAAAAGCGTTAGCTACTAAAAAATTATCATATTTTTCTTTTTTCGCTTTAGGTAACTCGAAAATGTTCAGTTCCGCTTTGGCCTTTTTAAAAGCATCCAGAACGGGCTTGTTTAATTTTCCTTCCAAAAAAATAAAAGAATTATCGGACTGTCCCATCAATTCCAATTTTTCCAAAATAAAATCACGTGTTTCTTCATTTTCAAAAATATTGGCAAAGGTAACAGCAGATTTTGCAAAAAAAAGACTGGAACCAGAATACAAGCTCTCAATCTGCATCCGGTTAAAATTATTTCTGCTTATAGAAAAAGTTTCCGTATCTTTCGGTATAGACTTTATGAATTTCTCATAAGCAAGATGTTTATTTTTGGCATCATCACCAGTAAAAAGATACAACATGGTTTAAAATTTAACTAATTTTTTATACTCCAGATAAGGAGCGCCATATTTCTCTACCAGAATTGCCTCCTGTTTATTTAAAAACACAAATTTAGAAATAAAAAAGGAAATAACTGAAAATAAAATAATGAACAGCGCATTAATCACCATGCCAAACCCCAGCATCAAGAGAAAAAGTCCGAAATGGGTGGGACTCCGAGTATAACGATACGGTCCCTGACAAAAGGTTTCTCGATTCATGTTTTCTTTTTTGAAATTGTGCGTAGTCGCCTGCGCCCAAAGGATTAAAAACGATCCCAAAATCAACACTATCATTCCTGTTTGGATCATCAAGGGACTTGTGAAAATTTTAAATTGGAAAACAAGATCAAGATAAAAACCTACTAAAAACAGAACAAACTGAATCAAATAGGAATACGCCAAAACTCTATGTACTTTGTTTTTATGGGGACTGCTATTGTTTATTTTGCTGTCAGTTTCCATTTTGTCATTCTAGCACAAAAATCTATTATTTCACCTCCCCAAAATTGTTTCCGCATCCGGAGTGAACCACAAGCGGAATATCAGTTTTATAACGCAAATACGATCTTTCCAGCACATTTTGCATAGCATTTTTTATTATCTTATCGGCCCTTGAAAGAATATTCTCCTCTATTTCATATACTAGCTCGTCGTGTATCTGAAGCACAAGATGGACTTTGCTTAAAAGCCTTGCTTCTTTTAAATCTTCATCGGCATATCTGATTGCGAGCTTGATTATATCTGCCGTGGCAGTGCCTTGAATCGGAGCATTGGTGGCAGTTCGCTCGGCCATATTTTTCAAAAAAGGAATTCTAGAATTTATATTTGGGAAATTTCTTCGGCGACCAAATAATGTTTCCGTGTAAAAGTGTTCTAGCGCAAATTTTTTTACTTTTTCTAAATAATCCCGTATGCCGGAAAATTGATTAAAATAATTATCGTAAAATTTTTGCGCCTCTTCGCGGCTCACCTCCGACCCTGTGTCGGAGTCCGACTTTGGTCGGACAAGATTCTTCCGTAAAGCCGAAACTCCCATGCCATAAATAATGCCAAAATTTATCACTTTCGCCTGCCGCCGCATTTCATAATCCACTTTTTCAATAGGTACGCCAAAAACAAAAGAGGCGACGCCCGTATGAATATCTTTTCCCTCACGAAAAATTTGCGTCATTTTCTTATCGCCGGAAAGCATCGCCGCTACCCGCAATTCAATTTGGCTATAATCAAAAGCGCAAAGTTTAGAGCCGTTGGGTGCGATAAATCCATTGCGGATTCTTTTACCTAATTCTGTTTTTATGGGTAAATTCTGCAAATTTGGATCCTGCGAGGAAAATCTTCCGGTGGTGGAGCCATTTTGCAAGAACCTTGCGTGCAATCTTCCATCTTGGCCAACCATTTCGGGGATTACATCGATGTAAGTGGAAAGCAATTTTTGCAGTTCTCGGTAAGCCAATATTTCTTTAATGATCGGATTTTCTTCCGCCAATTCTTCCAATATTGAAACTTTAGTGGAAAAATTGCCGCTGGCATTTTTATTTTTACCGGACTTCATGCCCATTTTCCCAAAAATAACTTCCCCCATTTGCTTCGGCGAATTTATATTAAATTCCGTACCAGCCATTTTATATATTTTTTTGGTAAGCTTATCTAATTCTGCATGGTATTTGGCCGATAAGTTTTCAAAATACTTTTTATCTATTGAAATTCCGTAATTTTCCATTTCTTGTACTATATGGATAATGGGATGCTCGATTTCATCAAAAACTTTATCCAGATTATCTTTTTTTAGTCTCGCAAAAATGAAGTCGTAGGCACTATTAAAATTATCAGTACCGGCGAATAATAAAATGTCTTCCAGTTGCGGATTGGGAATATTGGAATTGATAAGCCAGAGAGCGATACTGGCTTCTTGGAGTTTTATGGGATCAACCTCACCCGGCCCCTGGCCACCCTCTCCTGTCAGGAGAGGGGCTGGGGGTGAGGTCTGATTCCCCAAAAAATTCTTCAGGCGAGTAAACAGACTTCTAAATTCAAACTTATTAAAAGTATCCTGTACTTTTTTTGAATCAATATTCTCCCAGAAAGTTTTATCTGGCAAAACAAAATTTATCGGCGCGTCAGTCCGTATTTTTGCTAGCGTTTTGGAAAACAAGGCTTCTTCTTCATTATTTTTTATTAATTCCACCATTCTGTCGGTAATGCCAGTTTTTTTGAAAGTTCTGTCGTCTTTCTTTATTTTTTTATAAATTTCTTCGATGGTGCCAAAGTTCTGAATCAAAATACTTGCCGTTTTCTCTCCGATCCCTTTAATACCTTTGATATTGTCGGAAGAATCTCCACGCAATCCTTTATAATCAGGCAAAAGCGCCGGCTTAAATCCGAAACGGGCCACAACCGCATCTTCGTCATATAAAATAGTCTCGTTGATTCCTTTTTTGAGGGTATAAACTTGCACTTTTTTGTCGTCTATCAATTGCATCGTGTCCATGTCACCTGAGGCTATAATAATATTTAACCTCTCCCCA
>CAYIJU010000073.1:0-2847 GCA_964363855.1 uncultured Candidatus Saccharibacteria bacterium
AAGCGCCGCCCAATTGCCCGGCGGGCAGTCCGGGTTGCGACGCGCCGATAAATGTAAGCACCAGCAGTCAATATAAGGCCGGAGCTTTGGGTATTGGCGGACTTTTGCACGCTTTTTCCGACGCCATCTTTGACGGCAAAGTCGGCATCGGGACGACGAATCCGCAAGGTCTGCTGGATGTTGGGGCGGGGAAACTGGTGGTTACCACTGAAGGCGCGACGAATTTTACCGCCGGGCCCAATGGTCCGACGTCAGCCGCTGAAGAATCCGGGAATGGTTGGCATAATATAAACAATATCTTTGCGAGTGATAATCAATACGCTGATGCGCATGACAGCCCGGGGGATTCCGCGGGCTACCTGAAAGCAACTGGATTTAATTTTTCATTACCCAGCAATGCCCAAATAGATGGCATTCAGGTAGATATTGAAGGATATGGAGACAGTGTCCATATACGCGACGCTGAGATTAAGATTATTAAAGATGGATCCATCAGCGGAAGCGATAGGGCGCGGATAGACGCATGGCCATTAACGGATTCCAATAGTTACAGAATTTATGGAGGATTAAATGATAAGTGGGGATTAAGTTGGTTCCCCACAAATATTAATGCTTCTGGTTTTGGCGTGGCTATTATGCTTTATGACGCAGAGGCGTTACAATTAGGAGGATGGGGGGGTAGTCTTGGCCACATAGATCACGTTAGAATTAAAATTTATTATCACACGGGCGGAATGGATGTGGTCAAAGTCAGTAGCGTCACTATCGCCGGCGACGGGTCGGTAAGCGCCAATCTTAACGCTGAAAAAGTCGGAGGTTTTACCCCGGAGCAAATAAGGAAAGGTGCATTTTTTGGATATGTAAGGCTAGGGTACGGCGCTTATACGGGCACAAATTTTTGTAATTGGTGGTTTTGCAGCTCCGTCTCTCCGGGGAAATGCGTGGTGGCCGGCGAAGTATATATGGGTCATATAAAACAAAATGTGCCCTTTTATGGCGCAGACTGCGACTCGGGGTATAGTTTATTCAGTGTGGGGGAGCGAACAGACAGCGCTCCTCATTGCAACAGTATTACTAAAACTGACCTTTGTTTGAGGCAATAAGACTAGTTGTTAGCAAAATATGCCCCGATTTTTAAATAAAAAAGCGTTAATTATCTCTCTAATTAGTTTAATATTGTTTATTTTGGCCGGGTTGGCTGTTTATTTTCTAAATCAAAAACAGGCGGCAATTCCCTCGGCAGGGGAGAAAAAAGAAGAAACTTTGGCCGAGAAACAAGTAAAAGAGCTGGAAGAGTTGCGTAACCAGGCTGGAGTTCCGTCTTTGACCGAAGAACAAAAAGTCAGCCAGTTATCAGACCTGGAGGTACTGCGCAAAGAGGCAAACATCAAACCCCTTACCCCGCCCGCTCCGCCCGGAACAAATCCAAAAACAGCTGGAGGAATTAGATAAGCTTCGCCAGGAGTAATAATCTAAAAAATACTTGACGCCCGCCCTGTTTCTAATATAATAGAAACAAGGCTGTTTATTTTACTCTAAAAGAGAAACATGACCAAAAAAGAGGTTATTTGGCGGGAAATTTTATTCCAGGCCACAGAGAATAAAAAAATTGAATTTACCCAAAAAGAATTGGCTCAAAAATACGGGTTTTCTTTAAGCACGGTTTTTAATGCTCTAAAGGTTCCGCGAAACATTAACGCCGTAGAAGGAAAAAGGGGGTTCAGTATAAGAGACATAGAAAAATTTTTAAACCTCTGGGCAACTTTTAGAAATCTTAAAAAAGACGTAATCTACCAAACCAACACTCATAAAAGCGTCAGAGAAATAGAAGGCGAGGCGCCCCCTGCGGCGATTTTCGGGGCTTACGGCGCTTTCGTAAAAAGACACAAAGAGGTTCCGGCCGACTACGACAAGGTTTATCTTTACCTTGGCGAAAAGGAATTAAGAGAAATCAAGACTCGTTTTCCCTATCAAAAAGGATATCCCAATCTGATTGTTTTGAGGGCCGACCCTTGGCTAAAGTTATTTGGGAAAATAACGCCCGATTGTCAGATTTTTGCTGATTTATGGAATTTACCCGAATGGTACGCCAAGGATTTTTCCGATTCATTAAGGGATAAAATGATCAAATAAAAATGGCTGAATTTTACCACGAGCTAATAACTGAAAAAAGTTTCAAAATCCTTCAAGAGTTAAGGAAAAAGATCAGATTTATTCTCATTGGCGGCTGGGCTATATTCTTGTACGCCAAAACCTTAAAGTCCAAAGACATTGATATTATTATTGATTACGATCAGCTGGAAAAACTAAGAAAAGAATATGATGTTTTTAAGAACGAGCGGTTGAAAAAGTATGAAATAAAAATAGAAGAAATAGATGTTGATATTTATTTGCCATATTTTTCCGAACTGGGACTGAAAACTGAAGAAATCCAAAATTATTGCCGGAGCTTGGAGGGATTTACGGTGCCGATTCCCGAAATCCTGCTTATTCTTAAGATTTACGCCTACCAAGAAAGAAAGGGCTCCAGCAAGGGGGGAAAGGATTTGTTGGATATTTTTAGTTTGCTGAAAGGCGTTCAAGTCAATTGGGAAAAGTACCGGGAATTGATAGAAAAGTATAATTTCCAAATCTTAAACAAAGAATTTAAAAATTTAATTTCTTCTCAAAAGGCGTTGCCCGAGCTTAATTTGCTCAGCCATAAAATGTCTAAACTTAAAAAAGAAATTTTGGCAAATATATGAGTAATGTGATATTATTAAAATAATAATATGCTTAGGAAATTTTTACCCCAAATTATCGCTTCTCTTTTTCTCGTCGGTTTTGTCGTTTACGCCTGGACAGGGC
>CAYIJU010000074.1:0-2841 GCA_964363855.1 uncultured Candidatus Saccharibacteria bacterium
GTGGCTAGGACATTGCCGATTTTGTCTTGGATTACCCTTTGCATCTGCCTAGCGCCAAAAGTCGGGTCATAACCAAGCTCCACAATTTTTACTTTCAAAGCTTCGGTAATAACAAATTCAATTTCCTTTTCCGCCAAATTCTTTTTTAACTTCTTTAATAAAAGCTCGGCCACGCCCAAAAGATTTTCTTTAGACAAGGGTCCAAAAACAACAACCGAATCAAACCTATTAATAAATTCCGGTCTAAAAATTCCTTTATCAAAAATGAAATCCAAAAGCTTTGCTTTAACTTGATCCCAAACAGTATTTTCTTTTAACGCTTCAAGAATTATCTGATATCCTGCATTAGAAGTGGCGATGATAATTGAATTTTTAAAATCGGTTTTCCGGCCCAAACCGTCTGTCACCTGGCCCTCATCTAGCACTTGCAAAAATAAATTCAAAATATTGGGATGGGCTTTTTCAATTTCATCCAAGAGTATCAAGGAAAAAGGCGCTTCTCTTATTTTCGTGGTCAATAATCCTTCTTGGCCGGGCGAACCGATTAAGCGCGGAATATCAGCAATATCTTGAAATTCCGACATATCCAACCTAATCATTTTATTTTCCGAACCAAAATAAATTGCCGCTAAAGCTTTGGCTGTTTCGGTTTTGCCAACGCCGGTCGGTCCTAAAAATAAGAACGAACCGATCGTGCCTTTTCTGATACTGACTTCGGCTCTCGCCCTTCTTAGAGCCGAAGAAACCTCCCTAACAGCCTCTTCTTGATTAATAATCCCCTGATGAATTAAATTTTCCAAATTTAAAAGGACTTCTTTTTCTTTTGTTTCTATTTCGCCAACCGGAATCTGGGTTTTTTCTGAAACAATTTTAAAGACATCTTCCGGCAAAAGTATTCTGGCTTTTTTCTGAGAGGCATAGACTATTATTTCATCCAATAATTTTATTACTTTTTCAGGATTAGTCTGCGAGGGTAAATATTTATCGGAAAGCCGGACGATTTCCCGTAAACTGGAATAAGAGATAAAAATTCTGTATCTTCTTTCCAAAATTAAAGATAAATTCTCCAAAAGCAATAATGTCTCCTGCTCTGAAATTTCCGCCACTTCCACTTTTTCAAAAAGATCCAAAACAGAAGAATTCTGTTCAATATTTCTGTGAAGGCCCTCAAAAGTGGTAATGGCTATCACCGGAAAATTTGGCAAAGCCAAATAGGGCAAAATCACTCCGGAAATATTTAAAAAATTATGGAACTCGTCAATGACTAAAATAATATTTCCGGCGGTCGCTACTTCATTAAAAATAGCGTTTAAAAGGCTCTCCGGAGCTCCCTGATTGGTTAAGCTTGCCAAATCAAGCTGCACTACTTTTTTATAATTAACTTCTTTTAAGCTCTCGCCCAAAACACTTCTTTTGGCTATGGCCTGAATTATGCTTTTTCTGCCGGACCCCGACTCTCCCACCATTAAAACGTTATTTTTTTCTCTGCGGGATAAGATTCTTTCTATCGCTTGAATTTCTTTTTCATGGCCGATGGTTTCCGGAAAGCCCTGCCTTTTAACCATATCTGACAGATCAAGAGAAAATTTATCCAAGGTCAAAGTGTATCCGGCTGTCCAATTTTTTGCCATAGACCCTAGTTTTATTAAATTTTTCCATTCCCAAAATTTTTTTCTCTCTTCAATATCTTTTTTCAACGATTGGAGCCACCAATTCAAATTTTTGATATCCTGACTTTTCAAATTAACGGCAACCAAATACTTTTTGAAAGTAATATCAATTTCGCTGAAGGCCGATATTAAATCCCCTACTCCAATTCTTTCTGCTCCCCGATCTTTAGTAATTTGGAAAGCAGTCAAAATTACTTTTTGAGAATCAGGAGAGAAAATTTCCTCAAATTTTTCACCCTTAAGCGCATCTAAATAAGTTTTCAGATCCTTTTTTATCCCCTTTAAATATAAAAGGGCCCGGGTAAATATAAAATTAATCTCCTTGCCGTCTTTAAGCGCAAAATAAAGCAGGGCCTCGGAAGAAACTGCGGCTAATTTTTTCTTGCGGGAAAATTTGATTGCTTCCCAGCAAGCGTTAGCCGCCCCAAGACTTAAAAACTCAGCTAAATTTACTCCTTCTTTATAATCTGGCAACCGAGGTTTTTTTAATTTAGTTTTGAAAAAAATTTCCAAAAGCCAAAAAGTAATTGCCGAGGATAGGGTGATTAAGGAAAGCGCCAAAAATCTTTCCGGGAAGGAACGATAAAAAAAGGCCACCAAGAAAAAGAAAAATAAAGCAAAAAATAACCTTCTGATTAATTTGGCAAATCTGAAAACCGGAGTTTTTCCCCATTTTACCGCCGTAAATATTTTTGCTTTTTTTAAATTAAAATAGAATTGAGAATCCATAATAAAAACCGCTGATTAAAAGAAAAGGCAGGGCTAACCAAGCCAAAAAAATGATTAAACCGGCGGATAATATAAAAACTTCAAATAAAATGCCGGAAATTATTAAAAATACTCTGACGATCGCTCCTAAGATCCGAGAAATTAAATTAGAGAAAAAAACCTCGAGATATCTTTTGATGTCAAAACCCCTGCCGTAAGACCAGCTGTATCTCCGCCAAGGAGAAAATAGGGTTTTTAATAAAAGAGGCAAAGAAAAATAATTAAGTCCGAATTTTAAAAAATTCTTCCATCCGGCTAAAACATTTTTGGGCGATTCTAAAAATTGCCAAACAATATACTGAAAGATAATATTTTGAGCCATTATCAAATTATACTACTCCCTTAAGATACTGTCTAACTCATCAAGGATATCTTGAGGCACGGGGATGGACTGGCCGATAGG
>CAYIJU010000075.1:0-2838 GCA_964363855.1 uncultured Candidatus Saccharibacteria bacterium
TTGAAATTACTCATTCTGAAATGAAAAGATATTTTATGACAACTTCCGAGGCCTGCCTTTTAGTTTTGCAGGCCGGGGCTATGGGCGAGGGCGGGGAAGTATTTGTTTTAGATATGGGAGAACCGGTTAAAATTATTGATTTGGCGAAAGAATTAATCCGGCTTTCCGGCTTGGAACCGGATAAAGATATTCCTATTGTCATTACTCAACCTCGGCCCGGAGAAAAACTTTTTGAAGATATTTTAAGCGCCGAAGAAGGCACGACCGTCACAGAAAATCAAAAAATATTCAGGGCCAAGCTGGCGGAAGTTAATTCTCAAGAATTAAATTTAAAATTAGACAAACTTAAGGAAACTGTTAAGCTGGGGAATAAGGATGAAATAATTAAAATTTTAAAAGAAATTATTCCTAACTACAAGCCATCTTCATGAGTAGATTAGAAAAAATTTATTTTTCAATTGTGGAATGGGGGACATACATCGCTTTATTCACCCCTTTAATCCTTTTCCGGACTTACTTTTTTCCTTATGTTTCTCCGAAAACAATTTTTTTCCGGATTATTGTTGATATTATTTTTATTGCTTATATTTTGTTGGTTGTTTCCAATCGCCGTTACCTTCCCAAGTTTAATGCCCTGACAATTTCAGTTACGGCATTTATCGCAGTTCTTTTTCTGACCTCTTTAACCGGTATCAGTTTTACCAAATCATTTTGGAGCACTTTTGAAAGAATGACCGGGCTTTTAACTTTTTTCCATCTCTATGCTTTTTTTATTATTCTAACCAGCGTATTTCGGGAAAGAAAATATTGGGAAAGAATTTTTATTGTTTCTATTATAGTGGGGGTTCTGTCTTCTCTTTATGCTTTATTATCAGAAGATTCCACCAGTCGGAGCGGCGGGACAATCGGCAATATTGACTTTTTGGCTTTTTATTTAAGTTTTAATATTTTCTTCGCAGCAATTTTCTTTTTTATTAAGAGTAACTGGTGGCGTCTTTTTCACGCCCTAAGCTTCAGCTTGATGATTTTTACCTTATTGTCGGCAAAGGAAATGCCGAGAGGTTCTTTAGGAGCAATTTTCTTTGGATTTTTTCTGTTAGTTTTGGGTTATATGGTTTTTTCCGGAAATAGACGATTGAAAAAATTAGCTCCTGTTTTATTAATTCTTACTGTTGTGGCCGGTTATGGCGTTACTCAAACAAAAATTTTTAAAGAAGGGTTCGTTGATGTTAATAAAAATGTTCCCGGCCGGGCGAGAGAGCTGGTTTGGGGGATAGGAATTAATGGCTGGCAAGAACGGCCCATACTTGGCTGGGGATTAGAAAATTTTAATATTCCATTTGCTAAATATTTTCCTCCCGAGCTGCCCTTGACCAATGATGTTTGGTATGACCGGGTTCACAATATTGCCTTAGACATAATGGTCCAATCCGGCATTGTCGGATTAATCAGCTATCTTGCTATTTTTGGAGTTGCTATTTTCAGCTTGCTTAAAATGTGTCCGAAAGTGGTTGAAAAAAGAAATCTTTTTGTTCCTCTTGGAATGACAGCCACTTTATTGGCTTATTTTGCCCAGAATATCTGGGTTTTTGATATGATTTCAAGCTACTTGATGTTTTTTTTAAGTCTGGCTTTTATCAATTTTTTGATTTCCAAAAAAGAAGAAGAAAGGCCGGTTTTGCCAGTGAAAAAAAATCAGCTTATTCTTCTTTTGGGCGGTTTTTTAATTATTCTGACTATTTTTACCTTTTATTATGGCAATGTCCGATCGGCTCGAGCTTCAAAATTGATTGTTCAAGGCATGGCCAGCCCCTTAGAAAAGGCAATTGCTAATTTTCAAAAAGCGATTGCCATATCTCCGATGTCGATTTTTGAAGGGCCGGAACAGCTTTCCAAAAAAATTGAGAATGCCAGTTTTGACTCAAAGCAAGATAAAAAAACCGTAGAAAATGGATTTATAATATCTGCCGCAGAATTAAAGAAAAGTATTGATAAAAATCCCCAGGATTACCGTCTTTATTTGATATTGGGAAGGCATTACAATAATTTCTTTCTCTTTTCTCAAGACAAAAAACAGCTTGAACAAGCTGAAATTTATTTGAATAAAGCGCTGGAATTAAGCCCTAAAAATCAACAGACATATTGGAGCTTAGCTCAAACCAGGCTTTCTCAGCAAAAGCCGGAAGAGGTGATTAGTTTGCTACAAAAAGCTATTGATTTAGAACCAAGATATTATCAATCTCACTGGTATTTGGCTTTAGCTTATAAAATTATCGGCAAGAACGAACTGGCTTTGAAAAAAGTTGAAGATGCCGAGAATGCAGGATTTGATTGGAGGGGAGACTTAGACAGTCTTAAAAAAGTAATTGAGATTTACCAAGAGCTTCGGGATAACGCCAATTTAGTCAAGCTCTATCCTATGGCGATAAAGATGGACCCCAAAAATGCCCAGTTCTGGGCGGCGCAAGCAGTCGCCTTAGCGAACGTCGGCCAGTTTAAAGAGGCCCGGGTTTCAGCCCAAAAAGCTATAGAGCTTAAACCGGATTTTGCCAAAGACATAGAGGCATTTTTGAATAGTCTACCTAAGTAGTATCTTAAAAGTAGTGTCTGTTCGTTGACGACTGTCGTCAATTATCACCTTGTGTTTAATCCGTCGGATTGAACTTCGTTAAATAAACACTTCCCGAGAGTGTTTAAAATAAACGAAGCCCGAGGTTGTTTATTGCAGTACGGGACTTGACAATATATTTTTAATTTGCTAATATTGGGGCAGTGGGAAGAACCTAAGTAAAGTCGACAACAGACCTCACGTACGCGAGGCCTGTTGTTTTTTTGGCA
>CAYIJU010000076.1:0-2804 GCA_964363855.1 uncultured Candidatus Saccharibacteria bacterium
GACGACATCGCCGACAATAAAAAAGAATGGGTGCCGATAATAAAAGAATTCTACGGCCCCTTCGCCAAAAATCTGGAAGAAAAATACGAAGAAGTTAAAAAAGACAAAATTTCAGTTGAAACTACTGATAAAATCTGCCCAAAATGCGGTTCGCCTCTTTTATTGCGGCTTGGCAGATTCGGCAAGTTTTACGCTTGTTCCGGTTTCCCGAAATGCAAATATACCGAATCTTTAAAACAAAATATGTTAAACATTGAATGTCCAACATGTAAAATCGGTAAAATTACCGAGAAAAGAACCAAGAAAGGAAAAATCTTTTACGGCTGCGACCAATACCCCAAGTGCGATTTTGCCTTGTGGGATAAGCCGACTGGCGAAAAATGCCCGAAATGCCAATCGCTTTTGATTGAAACCAAACGAAAACAGATTAAATGCTCCAGCAAAGAATGCGGCTACAAAGTTGAAAAATAAGCTAAATCTGATAGAATTTTAGTACGCTGCGGTGGCGGAATGGCAGACGCAATAGACTCAAAATCTATCGAGGGCAACCTCATGAGAGTTCGACTCTCTCCCGCAGCACTTTCGCAACAAACCTAGCAGATATGATGCCGATTAATGTGCCGGCAAGGATGTCGGACGGCCAGTGGACACCGACAAACACTCGGGCAATGCTCATTAGAAAACTGACGGCAAAAAATAAAATGCCGATTTTTTTATTGTAAAAATAAACAACCGCGGCAAGGGCGAAATAAAAAGCGGCGTGGCCAGAAGGAAAAGACGGTTCGCTGGCGCTTTGAGAAATAAGCGGGGTTATATGATTTTCAACAAACGGCCTCACCCGAGGAAAAATCCAACGGATTATATTTGCAATAACAAGCCGCGACAAAATCGCGGCAATAGATGCTTGAGCAATTATTTTCCATTTTCTGCAAAAAAGAATAAACAAAAAAACAACTAAGACATATCCCGAATACTTGGCGAAAAAAATCGCCAGCCCGTCTAAACCCGGCCACCTTCCCGCAAACTGATTGATTAAATTGAAAATATATAAATCCATTATTTATTTAATTTTATTAAATTTTCCAGCAAACAAGCCACGGTAATCGGTCCGATGCCTCCGGGGACAGGGGTAATGTAACCGGCTTTTTTAGAAACTGATTCAAAATCAATATCTTTAGCGAAATCAATTACCACTGCCCCTTCTTTAACCATATCGCCCTTAATCAAACTGGTCTCGCCAACGCCAGAAATTAGAATATCGGCTTTAGCGGTATAAGAGGAAATATCTTTAACCGACTCGTCTAATACGGAGAACTTAGCCCCTTGTAATTTTAGCCAGGCGACTAAGGGCTTGCCGACTAGACGGCCAGCACCAACAATAACAATATTCCTATTCTCTATTTCTATTTTATAATTTTTAAATAAAGTTGAAATAGCTCCGATAGTTGGCGGCAGAATCAATGATTCGCCCCTAGCAAATTTTTCAAAACTCTTTTTTGATAAAACATCAATGTCTTTTTCTTCGGGAATTAAATTTAAAAATTCTTCGGCATTAAATTTTTCGGGTAAGGGCAACTGGATAATTACTCCCGAATTTACCGAATCGTTTACAATTTTTTTAATTTCTTCCAATAAAATTTCACGAGAACCGTTCTCGTGAAATTGATATAATTCAAAATCAATCCCCACTTTTTCGCAGGCCCTTCTTTTTTGGTTGATAAAAATTTGCGAAGACGAATCTTCTCCGACTAAAATTACCGCCAGTTTTATTTTTTTACTACGGGTTTTTAGATTAGTTAAAATTTCATCAGCTATTTTTTTCCCGTCTAATAAAACCATCAATTTATTGCTGGGATAGGATATCTTTTACTTAGTTCCAAAACTTGCTGTTTTATTTTTTTCAATGTTTCGTTTTTAGCAATTTCTTCTTTAAATCTTTTTAAATATTCTTGTCTTTCTTCTTTATTGTCCGGCAATTTATAATTTTTTATTTCATTGACAACTTCAGCTATCCAACCGGCAATTATTTTCATTTCCCCTTCTTTCATTCCCCTGGTAGTAATTGCCGGAGTCCCTAATCTTACGCCACTCGGATAAAATGGCGAAGACGGTTCTAAGGGAATAGTATTTTTGTTTACAGTAATACCGACCAAATCTAAAGCTTTTTCCAAAAATACTCCCATGCCATTCCCATAAAGAGTCAGGTCAATCAGCATCATATGGTTATCTGTCCCGTTAGAAACTAACTTTACCCCTTTTTTCATTAATTCTTCGGCCAAGACTTTAGAATTTTTAACAATTTGTTTCCCGTATTCTTTAAATTCAGGTCTTAAAGCCTCGCCTAAGGCAACGGCTATGGCCGCTATCTGGTGTTCGTGCGGGCCGCCTTGCGCGCCACCGGGGAAAACAGCGCTATCCATTTTTTTAGCCAAATCCGGATCCTTATCTAACCCCTTTTGAGTAATCATTATAAATCCGCCCCTTGGTCCTCTCAAGGTTTTGTGGGAAGTAGAAGTAATAATATGAACAAAAGACACCGGACTTTTATGAACACCGGCAACAATCAGGCCACCGATATGGGCAATATCAGCTGCTAAATAAGCTCCGACTCCATCGGCAATTTTTGATAATTCCTCGAAAGGAATTTCCCTCGAATAAGCTGTGGCTCCGCACCAAATTAATTTCGGCTTATGCTCTCTGGCCAAAGTTCTCACTTCTTCCAAATCAATATAGCCGTCAGCTTTCACATGGTAAGGAACACTTTTAAAAAACCTTGAAGACCAGTTAGTTTTCCAACCATGAGT
>CAYIJU010000077.1:0-2803 GCA_964363855.1 uncultured Candidatus Saccharibacteria bacterium
TTTACAAAATCATTACCAAGAAATCAAATTTTAATGATTTTAGAAATTAAAAAATTTGGCGACCCGGTTTTGAAAAAGAAGGCGGAAGAAGTAAAAGAGATAACTCCTGAAATTAAGGAGTTGATTTTTAATATGAAAGAAACTCTTCAGAATGCTCAAGGGGTGGGATTAGCTGCTCCTCAAATCGGCGAATTAAAAAGAATAATTATCGTTGAGAGGGAGGCGTTTTTAAATCCGAAAATTATAAAAAAATCTGAAGAAACTGAAATTAAAGAGGAAGGATGTCTTTGTATTCCGGGATTATTTTTAAAAATAAAAAGAGCGATAGAGGTTGAGATTGAAGCTCAAAAAGAAGGAGGGGAGAGTATTAAAATAAAAGCCAAGGGGCTTTTGGCCCGAATTTTTCAGCACGAAATCGACCATTTAGACGGCATTTTGATATTAGATAAAATTCCCTTTTGGCAAAAATGGAAGTTCAAAAAACAGTTAAAAAATATTTAGTCTTATTGGTGTTGGTTTTAATCGGGTTTTTGAGTTTGGGGATTTTTTTGCCTGTTTCTTCAACAGGCAAAGAACAGATATTTTCTGTGGAAAAGGGGCAAGGAAGTTTTAAAATTGCTGAAAACTTAGAGAAAGAAGGGCTGATTAGCAGTAAATTATTTTTTAGTTTTTATATTTTTTTAGCCGGGGATCAAAAAAGACTTCAAGCGGGAAAATATTTTATTTCTTCTTCGGAAAGTATTGCTAAAATTGCCAATAAAATTATTTCCGGCGATACTGCTAAAATAACAATAACTATACCCGAGGGTTGGACTCAAAAACAAATTGAAGAAGCCCTAAATTTGAAATTGCCCGGAGACAATTTGGAAGGATACCTTTTCCCCGATACTTATCATCTCCCATTTGGCGCAACCGGAGAGGAAGTTGTCAAGATAATGAAAGATAATTTTAATAAAAAGACGGCTGATCTTAAAATAACTGATGACATTATTATTATGGCCTCTCTGATTGAGAAAGAAGTTAGGACCCAGGAGGACAAGGAATTGGTTTCGGGTATTTTATGGAAAAGATTAAAAGTTGGTATGCCCTTGCAGGTGGATGTTGAAATGTGGACTTATAAAAACAGAGGCCTTCCTCCGGCTCCTATCGCCAATCCCGGATTGGAATCAATTTTAGCCGCTTTAAATCCCAAAGCCAGCCCTTATTGGTATTATTTATCCAAACCTGATGGCACAACGGTTTTCAGTAAAACCCTAGCCGAGCACAACCTCGCCCGAGCTAAATATCTAAAATAGAACAGTGCGTCCGTAGATGTTTGACATCTACGGTTTGACATCTACGGATCGATTGGACTAAAATAGAATTAATGAGAAAAGAAGCGTTTACGGTGGGTGATTATATTCATGTTTATAATCGAGGTAATCGGAAAATGCCGATTACACAAGATGAAAATGATAAATGGCGTTTTTTGAAAATTCTCCGTTATTTTAATGATGAATATTCTTTATCTAACATTTTTCGTCAAGTAAAAAATAATACTTTTAGCAGGCCAGCAGAGTGGCCGCCGCCAAAACCGTTAGTAAAAATTCTCTCTTTTTGTTTGATGCCAAACCATTTTCATTTGCTATTAAAAGAAATAAAAGAAGGCGGGGTAAGCAGATTTATGAAAAAACTTAGCGGCGGTTTCACTAATTATATTAATACAAAATATAAAGAATCGGGGAAGGTTTTTCAAGGATCATATAAATCAAAAACAATAAAAAATGATGAATATCTTCAATATCTTGACGCCTATATTCAAGTTTTGAATCCAATTGAACTTTATCCCGGAGGGACAGAGGAGGCTGCAAGACAATTTGATAAGGCTTTTGATTTTGCTGCAAATTATTCTTTTAGCAGTCTTCAGGATACTTTATTAAAACGTAATCTATCTATTATAGATGAAGAGGAAAGAGGTATTTTAGGACTATCATCCGTTAATACTAAAAGTTATAAGGAATTTATTTATAATGCTCTTTTAGTTAGAAATACTAAAGAAATTCTTGGAAAATTATTAATTGATTGAGCTTGTAGATGTCTTGTAGATGTCAAACATCTACGGTTTGACATCAATATCATAAAAAAGGGGCGAGGTCTGTAATAGACTTGGCCCCTTTCAATTTGCTTTTTTGCCCCACTCTTGACAAGAATTTTTAAAGATATAATATAAGAATATCCGCAGATAGTGGGCGATCATTAAGTCCCACCGAGGAAAACATACATGGGTGCAACCCCTGTAAATTGTCTGCGGTGAAAGCCGTATTTTTTTATGCCGTTAAATAAAAATCAGAAAACAAAAATACTCGAAGATTTAAAAGAGAAAATTGCTAAACAGAAAGCGATGGTTTTTGTTGATTTCACCGGGCTTAAGGTTAAAGATATTTCTCGCCTAAGGAAGGAATTGAAAAAAGACAAAAACGAGATGAAAGTGGCTAAAAAAACTCTTTTAAATTTAGCCTTGAAAGAAAATAAATTAGAGATAACTAAAGACAAGCTGACAGGCGAAGTGGCTATGATTTTTGGGTTTGATGATGAAGTTTCTTCTGCGAGAATCGTTTACCAATTTTCAAAAAAAAATTCGGCCATTAAAATATTAGGCGGATTTTTGGAAAATAAATTCAAAGAGATTGAGGAGATAGTCGCTTTAGCCCAATTACCAAGTAGGGAAGAGCTTTTGGCAAGATTAGTCGGCAGTATTGCCAGTCCGATGTCAGGCTTCGTTAGAGTATTGCAAGGAAACATTAAAGGTCTGGTTTATATATTA
>CAYIJU010000078.1:0-2793 GCA_964363855.1 uncultured Candidatus Saccharibacteria bacterium
CCTCTTCGATGTGAACGAAGCGCGCTACCACTGCGCTAAGCGCCCATTCCGTTCTATTATTTTATATCATTTTTATTTTAAAATAAAAGTGGCGCTTCCTCTTAAGAAAGGCCACTAATTATCTCCTTGGAAAGGCGCTGATTGCTGTCAAAAAACTGGTCGATATTTTTCTCCTTAATGACTTTAATCTTACGCAGCGCAGTTTCCTCGCCAAAACCAACGCAATAAAGTTCGCTAAAGGGAATATCATGGCGCTGAAGCCAGCTCTTAGTTATTTTGGTTGCCCAAGCCGGCCTAGCCGTAATGATTATTATCTCTCCTCCCTTATCTTTAAATTGTCTAATTTCTTCTACTATCTTTTTATTGGGAGGAGATAAAATAACAATGGGAACCAAAAAAACGAACAACCAAGAGGGCAACTTTAAATTAGGATTATAAAGTGCTGTTATGGAAAGCGTGTCATCAAGATCAATCCCCATTCTCACGGTTCACCTCCTAAATTAGTTTACAATAAATAAAATAAAAAGTAAAATAAAAACGATGCAGATTTTTGAATTTCATTTTAACCCGAAAGTAAAACCTGATTTAATTTTTAACGCTTTTTGTTTTGAACCGGGAAATATTTACGAAAAACGGCTGGGCGGCCTTTATCTGGCAGGAAATTTAAAAAACGTTCTGCCCCAAAATATTCATCTTTTAGAACATTTAACCCAAACGATAAAACAACAATATTATAAAAACAGCTTAAAAAATCCGGCAAAAGCTCTTCAAGAGGGTTTAAGACTGGGCAATACTTTCTTAGAAAATATTTCCAAAAAAGGAGATGTCAGTTGGCTTGGGAATTTGGATTTTGCCGCTCTTTCTTTAAAAAACTACGACCTCAATTTTACTAAAACCGGCGAGATAAAAATCTATTTGCTGAGAAAGGGCCAGGTTATTGACATTGATAAACGATTAAAATTTGAAGAGATAGATCCTTATCCTTTGAAAATATTCGGCAATATTATTTCCGGAAAACTTTCCGAAGACGACATAATTCTGATTTTAACCGAAGAACTGCTGGATCCGTTCCAAAAATTACTAACAGAAATTGCCGCCCTATCCCCTTTCAGCGATAAGAAATTGAAAGAAATTTTTAAAAAGAAAGAAGAAATCCTTTCAAAAACTTCCGGCCTTTGCCTTTTGATTTCTTTAAGCAAGGCTATTTTGCCCCGCAAGAAAGAAATGATTTTAGGTAACCAGCAACCGAAAGAATTTGCTTTTAAAAATATTGTCTCTCCTATTTTAAAAAAAATTAAGAAATTAATAAAAATAAAAAAACCGATTTTCAAATTACCTTCCATTAAATTGCCCTCTTTTAAAATTACGCTTCCGAAAAAGAACACAATCCTAATCTTAACTTTAATTTTATTTCTAGCCTTAGGTTTCTTTATCTCCCAAAAAGAAGAACAGAAAAAATTTAAAACTTACCAGGAAACCTTCCTGCAAATCCAACAAAAAATAAACAAAGCTGAAAGTTATTTAATTTTAAAAGACAACCTTCCGCTTCAAGAGAAAGCCGATTCGCTTTTAAAGGAAAGCCAAAATGATATTTTAAATCTAATAAAAATTTCCTCGACAGCTCCCGCAATTTTTAGGAACCAAATTGACGAGCTTGAGAAAAAAATCTCTGATAAGCTTTTTACGTTGAATAAACTGACGGAAATTATTGACCCTGAACTGATTTTTGAAACAGACCCCCAAAAATTTATCCCTCAAAAAATAATTTCAAATAATAATTCTCTTTATCTTTTTAGCCCTTACGTTCAAGATATCTTTAAAATAAATGGGGAAAAAGGCGAACTTATTAATAAAAAGTTTAACACGGCGGCTGTTTCCGATAATTTTTTACTGCTTTTTTCCGAACCTAATGAGCTTACTATTTTAAAGGAAGGTCAATTTCAGCAGACAATAAACATTCAAACCTTATCAAATTATGTTTATAATGATTTTTCTTCTTACCAATTAAATCTTTATTTTTTTGATGAGGAAAAGGGACAAATAATAAAATATTCTTATTTAGGAGATTATAAATGGAGTTCTCCCGAAGTTTGGCTTTTATCTTCAACTAAAAAAGCTATCGGAGCAAAATCAATAGCTGTGGCCGGAAGCGCCTGGATTCTTAATAAAGATAATTCCTTATCCAGGTATTATGCCGGCCAACTGCAAGAAACTTTAAAATTGAATATTTTCCCCGCAGCTAAGGATTTTTCTAAAATTTTGGCCATCCCCGAGCTTTCTTATATTTATATCTTAGACCCCCAGCAAAAAAGAGTGGTTATAACAAACAGAACTGGCGAAATAATTCGCCAGTTCCGAAGTGATAAATTCAATAATTTATTGGATTTTACGGTCTCTCAAGACGGAAAAACTATTTATTTGCTCAACGGCTCAAAAGTATACAGAATTCTATTTTAATTCTACTTTTGCTCCTGCCGCCTCAAATTTCTTTTTCATTTCTTCCGCTTCTTCTTTCTTAACATTCTCTTTCACTACCTGAGGTCCGGCTGCTGAAGCATCGACTAAGTCTTTAGCTTCCTTCAAGCCCTTTTCAGTGATGTCTCTGACTACCTTGATTACTTCAATCTTTTTGTCGCCGGTAGCAATCAACACAACATTGAAAATAGATTTTTCTTCCTCGGCTGGGGCTGCTTGCCCTGAGCCCGTCGAAGGGGCGGCCATTGCGGGGGCTGCGGCTGAAACGCCGAATTTCTTTTCCATTACTTTTACCAATTCCGCTAAATCCAAAACAGA
>CAYIJU010000079.1:0-2788 GCA_964363855.1 uncultured Candidatus Saccharibacteria bacterium
AATCATTATTAAATTTTTCCATATCAATTTCCCTGCCTTTTTCTTTGGCTAATTCCTGGGTCAGCTCTATAGGAAATCCATAAGTAGTAAAAAGTATAAAAGGATCCGTGTTTTTTTCAAACTCTCTTAACCCCTGTTCTAAGGTTTTTCTAAACTTTTCTTCTTCATTTTTAATAACCGATAAAATTTCTTCTTCTCTTAATTTCAATTCCGGATAAACATCTTGATATATTCCAATCACTTTTGGCACTAAGTTTAGAACTTTTCCATATCTTATCGCCCGCCTCAAAATTCTCCTCAAGATATATCCCCTTTCCACGTTAGAAGGTGAGATCCCTTCTGAAATCAAAAAAACTGCCGCTCTGATATGATCAGCGATTATTCTAAATTCTTTTTTGTTGCCTTGATATTTTTTCCCAGATAATTTCTCAAGTTCTTCAATAATCGGCCAGAAAACATCTGTTTTATAATCGTCGCCTAAACCATTTATCGCCGACAACATTCTTTCAAAGCCCATACCTGTATCAACGTTTTTTTGTTTAGCTTCTGAATAATTCCCTTTTTCATCTTTAAAGTACTGCATAAAAACATCGTTCCAAATTTCAACCCAGTTTTTATCTTTTGGATCAAAAATTTTCGGAGCTGGAATTTCGTCGGGCATCCAATAGAACATTTCCGTATCCGGACCGCATGGCCCGGTTTGGCCGGCCGGACCCCACCAATTATCTTTTTTCGGCAAAAAAACGATTCTTTCTTTTTTAATTCCTAAAGATTGCCAAATTTTCGCCGACTCCTCGTCTTTCGGCGCATCGTTATCGCCGGCAAAACAAGATACGGCCAATCTTGATAAGGAAATTTTTAACTCTTTCATCAAAAATTCAAAACTCCATTTTATGGCATCTTCTTTCCAATAATCTCCCAAAGACCAATTGCCAAGCATTTCAAAGAAAGTATGGTGAGTTTCATCGCCAACTTCATCAATATCGCCGGTTCTTATACATTTTTGGCAGTTAGTTAGTTTTTTTCCTCCGGGATGTTTTTCTCCCAACAAAAAAGGTACTAAAGGGTGCATACCGGCGGTAGTGAAAAGCACGGTCGGATCATTTTCCGGAATTAAAGAAGCCGAAGGCACAATTTTATGCCCCTTCTTCTCAAAAAACTCCAAAAACTTTTTCCTCAATTCATTAGAAGTCATTCCCCTATTCTACCAAAAAATCATTTTTTTCCAAATAAAAAAACTTAGAAACCCCGTTTCTAAGTGATTATTCGACTTCGGGAGTTGAATAATGTTTTAGCTATACCTGTCGGCGACGTTGGAGGCGGCGAAGGATTCGGGTTTGATTTTCGGTTCAAAACCATTGCCCCGGATTAATCCGGTTACCTCTCTGATCATATCCCTTGTCACTCCCTTTTCGCCGACATCGGCGTGAATATAAACAAACTGCCAATTAAGAGCGGCCGGGATTTGTTCTTTTAATTTTTCCCGCAAGAAAAGAGCCAGTTCGCAGGAAAGCAAAACCTCTTCCAAGATTCTCTGATGCCAATTATAAAATTTCTTAAATTCATGATAATTTATCCTTTTTAAGAAAAACCTGCCGCCCTCGCCTTTCCTCAAAATAACAACTGCTAAAGGAAAAATCGGCTCTTGCGAAGAGGAAGAATCGCAACCGACAATAATGTCGTAAAATTTTTCCGGCTTTTCGGCTATGTAATGGGAAATCTCTTTAATTACCCCATCAAGCGATAAGTTGCCGCAAGTCGGATTAAAAAAATCGCCATTAAGCACGTCTCTCATATAACTGATTCTATAATACTAATAAATTCTTTGGCGTCAAGCGAAGCCTTGCCAACCAAAAGGCCTTGAAAACCGGCTTCTTTTATATAATCCTTAGCATTTTTAGAATTAACGCTGCCGCCGTATAAAACTGTTTTAAATTGAACTAAAGATTCTCTCATTTTTTTGGCCTTTTGGATATCAAACGGTTTTTCCGTGCCAATAGCTGAAATCGGCTCAAAAGCAAGAATGATTTTTTTATCAACTCCCCTTGCTTGAGCAACGCTGTCAACGCACAAAATCGGCTTTAGACCGGCAGCTAGCGCTCCTTCAATTTTTTTATTTATCATTTCATCAGTCTCGTTTAAATTTATTCGTCTTTCAGAATGGCCCAAGATCACATATTCTACGCCCATATTTTTCAACATTGCCGGCGAAACCTCTATATCTTGCGCCCCGTTAGCTTTCAAGATAAACAAATAAACAAACGGCGGACAAATAATTGCTCCCGTACTTTTAACTTTATTAAAAAGCTTTTTAGCTTCAACTGAAGAAATGGGATTAGCTTTCCAATTAGCGACAATCAATGGTTTCATCTCATTTTTCTTAAATATTCGGCGGCTTTTTCCGGCTCAATAGTGGAAATTTCAATGCCCGTCCCCAATTCAAAACCGGCCCAGGTAGATGTTTTCGGCAATATCTCAAAATGCCAATGGTAGTGATCATAATTTTTTCCGTCGCAAGGCGCGGTATGCAAAAAGAAATTATAATCAGGATTATTAAGAGCTTTATAGAGCTTGGAAAAAACTATTTTGAATGCTTCGGCCAAAGAATCCTTTTCTTTATCTTTGATTCTTTCAAAATAAGCTAAGTGCCGTTTAGGATAAATTCTAGTCTCAAAGGCAATTCTGGAAGCGAAGGGAGAGACGACTAAAAAATCTTCGTTTTCAAAAATAATCCTTTGCCCGTCTTTTTTGTCAAAATCCAGCATAACGCAATGAACGCATTTTTTAT
>CAYIJU010000080.1:0-2705 GCA_964363855.1 uncultured Candidatus Saccharibacteria bacterium
TTATCCACGCCCATAATGTCCACTATCATCTGTCTTATCATTGTTTAAAAATTGCTAAAAAGAGCGGTGCCAAAGTTTTTTTAACGGCTCATGATGTGATGTCGATTAATTACGGGAAAATTAAACTGCTAAAAGAGGCAACTTGCGAAAATTATTTGGATTATTGCAAGCTATCAGTTTTGGGGCAGATTAAAGAATTTAAGAAAAGATATAATCCCGCGCGAAATTTGATAATCAAGCGATATCTTAAAAAATATGTAGACAAGACAATTGCGGTATCGGATGTCTTAAAAAGCGTCCTTGTTTTAAATGGCATAACCAACGTAGGCGTGATTCATAATGGAATTGATGTTAATGTGTGTGAAGTTGATCAAGAGATGGTATCGGTTTTTAAAAAAAATAACGGTTTGGAAAATAAAAAGATTATTTTGTTCGGCGGACGGATAAGCGAAGGCAAGGGCATTAATCAGGCCATAGAATCTTTGAGCTTGATATTAAAAGAAGTCCCGAATGCAGTATTGTTAATAGCCGGTTCGGACGGTAAGGGAATTAATAATATTAATTTACCGATAAAGTTTTTGGGATGGATTAGGCGGAACGAAATGAATATTGTTTATTCAGCTTGCAGCATTGTATTGGTACCCTCTGTTTACATAGTAGATTCGTTTCCGACGGTAAATTTAGAAGCAATGGCTTTTAAGAAACCGGTAATCGGGACATGCTTTGGGGGCACTCCAGAGGTTGTAGTTGACGGAGAAACTGGTTATATTGTTAATTCTCTCGATGTTAATTTGTTGGCTGACAAGATAATAGACCTGTTGAGAGACGAACAAAAGGCAATTCAATTTGGACAGAATGGTTATGAAAGGGTAAAAAATTATTTTAATTTAGACCAGCAAGCGGCAAAATATTTTAAATTATATTCAAATTAAATGTATATTTTTCAGCCAGGCCGGTATTTATTGGAAAAACAAATTAAGAATGCTGGTCGCCACATTAAAGGAAAAGTTCTTGATTTGGGAGCGGGGGATTTAAACCGGTATGGATACTTATTTGATTGTGACGAATATTTAAAAATGGATATAAAACCGGGCTCCAACATTGATGTTGTCGGTAGTGCCGATAATATACCGTTTCCCGACCGGCATTTTGATTCAGTTGTCGCAACCCAAGTTTTTGAGCATCTCCTTGATTTTGAAAAAGCCGCTAAGGAGGTAAATAGGGTTTTAAAACCCGGAGGAATTATTTTGACTACTGTGCCCCAGTGGGGCGAACTTCATTCAGAACCCCATGACTATTGGAGGTTTACTAATTTTGGCCTGATTAAGTTATTTGAGAGGAACGGATTTTCTGTTATATCCTGTGTTCCGGTGGGTGGGTTTTTTTCTATGATAGCCCAGCTTAAAATTAGATATTTGATAGACAAATTTAATTTATACCATCATTCGTTTTGGGGCAGATTGTTCAGTAAAATGTTCTTAGTTTATGGTATATTTATGGCTTGGCTTGACGGTATTGACGGAAGCAAAGCCAACAGAAAACACACCATTGGCTGGTGCGCCGTTTTTAAGAAACTCTAACGATGCCAAATTTAATTAAGGAAAAAATAGAATATCTTCGCGGACACTGGTTTGTCAAAAACCTTATTTTTTTTCAGGCGGGAAATTTTGCCGCTAATCTTACCCAGGCATTAATAGGTGTCTTTATTGTCCGACTTTTACAGCCGGAAAATTATGGCATTTATACATTGGCTTTCAGTTTGTTTGGTTTTATGACCGTTTTTTTAAGCTTAGGAGCTCAAAGCGCTTCAACTACTTTATTGAGCGAGGCCTATGCCAAGAATGATAAAGAAAAAACTAAAGAAGTTCTCGCTTTTTTGGTCAAAATAACTTTAATTCTGACTGTCCCTATTCTTTTCGGCGCCTTATTTGCCCCATGGCTTGCCGGAATTTTTTACAATAACTACAAAATAGGGATTTACGCCGCCATTCTTTTAATTGCTTCTGCTATCGGTAGCACCTTTTTCCTTTTTTCTATGATGGTCCTCCAAATCACAAGATGGATAAAGACCATGACTATTTTAACATTTTCAAATCAATTTTCGAAAAGCATTTTTTCGCTCTTATTGGTTGTGGGAGGATTTGGGGTTTTAGGCGCCATAGTCGGCCACCTTTTAAGCGCGATTATTATTTTGTTTACTTCCGTTATTCTTTGGGGAAGAGTAAGCAAGCAATATCCAATATTTCCTTCAGCACGGAAATTAATCGGCAGTATAAAAAGCGCGCCGGTCAAAAAATACCTTGGATTCAGTTTTTGGATTACCGCCGACAGCAATTTGGCTAATTTGTACAATGTTTTGCCGATAATGCTAACAGGTATTTTTGTTACGACTTCGGAAGTTACTTTTTTTAAACTTGCTTTTGGTTATATTAATTTAGCTCTTACCTTTTTAAGCCCGATTTCCTCTCTTTTGAATGTTGAATTTCCGAAAATGAAAGTTGGGGAAGATGGTGGAGCCAAGTTGTTAAGAAATTTTGTGAGAACTTCTTTATACTCGTTTCTTTTCTCCGTTATTCTGACAATTGGCGCTATCATTACTGCGCCGTTCGTTTTTCACATTCTATATGGAGCTAATTTTAATCCCAGCGTCAAATATGTGGCCGGCCTTTTCTTCTATGGCGCCACAATGGGTATGGGCGTCGGAT
>CAYIJU010000081.1:0-2683 GCA_964363855.1 uncultured Candidatus Saccharibacteria bacterium
ATAATGCAAATAAGTCATTTCCGGCGCAAAGTTAATCGCCTCTTTTATAATAGAAACCGCAGAAGACGATTGCCCTTTTCTAATTAAATCATCCGCTTTTCTGATTTTATATTCTATATCTTTATCTAAATTTTCCATTATATTTTTAGGCGTGATGGATGTTTGAGGGATATCCGATTTCCCTCATCTAAATTTTGAACTTTTATTTAACTTTCTTTCTTGGACGTCTTACTCCCGCCGCAACGACACCCCATTTTGTTTTGCGAAAATTAACTCCTCCTCGTAAATTTTCTTTTGCTTTTTTTAATGATTCTTCGTCTTTAACTTTTACTTTTGCCATATTTTTATAATTTTTTGATTAATTTTTGATCTTTTTTAAGTTATCCACGGGCGCTTGCTTGCTTGCTTGACACGGGATTATGTGCTACTATTTAAACAGAAGCATGCAATAATAGCTTTTGGAGTGCTCTGGTGTTCCCTCGGAGTATCCGAGGCATAAATAGGAAACTGTTTATAAAATCGGAGACTGTCATTCCAAGAGACGCTGCTTCTACTAAAGAAAGTGTGTTTGCACACTTTTTTTATTTATATTTATAATTAATTAGCAAAAAACTCCATCCCAGCGTCAAGAAAAATATACATATTTCAAACGTTAAACTTCTTTAAATTATTCTCTATTTCTTTTTCTAATTGTTCTATATCCATTTCGATTGTTTTATTTTTCTTCCTTGAACCATTCGCCACCGACTATGGCGCCGCCCTCTTTCGCTTTCCTAAATGCTTCTTTCAGTTCTTCTATTGTCGGTTCTTTCCCTCGCCCTTGCGCCGCCTTCATCGCCCGGCATATCGGGCAATCATCTAAAACGCGCGCGTTAGCGAAGCGTGGAGATGAATGGAATTCATCGACTCCCTCTTTTTTATCGTTTTTCTTTTTCTCCATAATTTTATTGAATGATTAATTCCTTAAAATTTGTTGAAGTCAGACTTCAACAAACCACTTCGACAAACCACACGACTTTTTATTTGTTTTAAGTTATCCGCAGATGCTCGTTTGTCTGCTTGCTCGCTTGCTTGACAGGTATTCTTGGTGGAGTATAATTGAAATGTAAGCGTAAGGCTTACCTGATTTTGATCGAAGGCCGTCCGCAAGGGCGGTTTTCTGATTTTTAACGCCGAAATCTATTCATATTCAATCTGTATTCAAAATCTTCGGCATAAAAAATATCATCTATAATTCCATCGATCTTTGCGTCAAAAACCTCTCTTCCAATATGATCCCTAGCGCCAAAAACTATGCATGATTTTCTATATACTTCTTTTAAATATCTAATCGCACACGTAAGATCGCCATCTCCGGAGAAAAGCACGATCGTGTCGTAATTATCTCGTTCTTTTATAAGATTAATTGTCATCTCAACATCTAAGTCGCACTTTTTATCGAATCCGAGTTTATTGTTCAAGTTATGAATATATTTAACGCGTTTGTTCACCACCTCAAAACGATTCATTCTTGCTTTATCTAGAATTGCCCCTGACCACTCAACAATATTTTGTGATTTCTCGTTGGGACCATAATCGGCGCCGTAATAAAATCTTCTCAAAAATTCCTTGCCATAAGAAAAACTTTTAACAAGCTGAGCTAACTCCTTAATCCCAATCTGCCACTTCAGGCCATTCTTCCATTTTTCTACATTTCCAAAATCAACAATAACTATTGTGCGTTCACGTTTCGAGACAAAAGATTCTAAAAAAATTTTAACCTCTTTTTGATTCATCAGAATTATTGTAATTTCTTTAAATTATTCTCTATTTCTTTTTCTAATTGTTCTATATCCATTTCAATTGCCAACTTAGTTTATCATAATTTTACCTGCCCCATATTTTTAGATATCTTTTTTGATATCCGATTTCTGAATATTTATCTAGAAATCGGATATCCCGACATCGTCGTGTCTTGCTTAGTGAAAAAGGTTCCTGACACCTTTTTCCCTTCTATATCTAATCTAAAGAAACGGAAGATACTGATCCAGTAGAGGTGATAGCCATACTTGTTTCCCCGACTGCGTAAAGTAATCTTCCCGGATTAACAGGAGATTGAATCTCGACAATGTGAGGGGTTTTAATTCCGTGCTCAATGCATTTTTCACAAGTAGGGTTAATATTTGTCAAAATAACCAAACCGCAAACTGCACCACAGATTATACAATGTATTTTTTTGTCTTCCATAATTTTATTTCTCAATTAATTATTCGACTATTTGTTAGTTTATTTTACTTTAAACAAAAAAGCTTGCCACGGCAAGCCTCTTTGTATGGTTTGAATCTTCTAACCCATTGGAGATGGCGCATCTCACCCCAAAGCAATCACATATATTAATTCGGTTATTGTGCATTTTCTCCTCAGGTTGTTATGCTTAATTCTTACCAACATCTAACTCTTAGCTCAAGTATCTCCGCGGATCATTCTTGTAGGTCCATTCATTCTGAATTTTACCATCAAGACCGTGGATTTTTACCTGACTAGGCTGGCTCATCTTTGCAAAAGAGACTGCCGTTTTCACGGCTTGTTCTTTTAAGTTAGACGATCCAATACTTATATTGAGACCCGCTTGCTTTATGTCCCAATTATGGTAAATTCACGTTTGAAGCAGGACGCTTGGCGGTGTAAAATACCGCCATGAAAA
>CAYIJU010000082.1:0-2675 GCA_964363855.1 uncultured Candidatus Saccharibacteria bacterium
ATTCCAGCGGTATTGTTGTTTTATGCGGCAATGAAATTACCAGCGTTAAGGCGGTGGGCAAATTAGAAGAATTAGAAACAAAAATTATTCCCTGCGATATAAATGGAAATGTCGGTTTGGGCCATGTCCGCTGGGCAACTCACGGCGGGGTGACCGAAGAAAATGCCCATCCGCATCACGACTGCAAAAACAATATTTGGCTGGTTCATAATGGAATAATTGAGAACTATAAAGAACTAAAAAATAAATTAGAAGAAAAGGGCCATAAGTTTGTTTCGCAAACAGATACCGAAGTTTTACCTCATTTAATCGAAACTTTTTTTCAAGGGAACTTAGAAGATGCGGTTCGCAAGGCCTTGAAATTAGTAAAAGGCACTTATGGGATTGCCGTAATTTCGAAAGAAGATCCCGGGAAAATTGTTGTTGCCAGAATGGCCAGTCCTTTAGTGATTTCCGTGAACGAAACCGGCGGTTTTATCGCTTCAGATCCGGCGGCTATTGTTTCCCACTCAAACAAGGTAGTCTTTTTAGAGGATGGAGAAATTGCCGTGATTACGCCGGAAGAATTTACAATCACCGATTTAATGAATCATCAAAAAATAAAAGAACCGATTGAGTTGGAATGGAATGTAGAAGAAGCCCAAAAAGGCGGCTATCCCCATTTTATGCTCAAAGAAATTATGGAGCAGCCGGAGAGTATCCAAAATTCTTTGCGCGGCAGATTGATTTTAGAAGATGGCAAGGCAAGGTTGGGAGGATTAGCTTCTGTCCAAGACAAATTAAGGGATATTGAAAGATTGAATATTATTGCTTGCGGCACTGCTTATTATGCCGGGCTGGTGGGAGAATATATGCTTGAAGAATATGCCGGTGTGCCGGTTGAAGTGGACTTGGCTTCAGAATATCGTTATCGGAAGCCTATCATTGATAAGAAAACAGCGGTTTTAGCTATTTCTCAATCCGGTGAAACCGCTGACACTTTAGCCGCCCTAAAAGAAGCGAAAGAAAAAGGAGCAATGATCTTAGGGTTAGTTAATACCATTGGTTCCAGTGTCACCAGAGAAACAGAGGCCGGAGTTTATAATCATGCTGGGCCGGAGATTGGTGTGGCTTCAACTAAAGCCTTTACTTCACAGTTGGCAATTTTAGCTCTTTTGACTTTGTATTTGGGCAGACAGCGTCAGCTTTCTTTAGTTATGGGGCAAAGAATTGCTAAAGAGCTAGCCTTAATTCCTGAATTAGTCGGGAAAATATTGAAAGACAGCTCTAAGATTGAGGCAGTGGCTAAAAAATATAAAAATTGCGGAAACTTTTTATTCTTAGGCAGAAAATATAACTTCCCTATCGCTTTAGAAGGAGCCTTAAAACTAAAAGAAATATCTTATGTCCATGCCGAGGGTTATGGCGCCGGGGAAATGAAGCACGGCCCGATTGCTTTGATTGATGAAAATTTTCCGACAGTGGCTATTTGTCCGTCAGATTCGGTCTATGAAAAAATGGTTTCTAATATTGAAGAAATAAAAGCCAGAAAAGGCAAGGTTATTGCCATAGCTACCGAAGGCAATGAGGAAATAAAAAACCTGGCAGACGATGTAATTTATATCCCCAAAACTCTGGAAATGCTGACGCCGATTTTGTCTATTATTCCTTTGCAGTTATTTGCCTATTATATGGGGACGCTAAGAGAGTGCGATGTGGATCGCCCTCGTAACCTGGCAAAATCCGTCACCGTGGAATGATAATTGACAATGATTAATTTTTAGCATATCATATAAGTATGACTTATAGATTTACTACAATTTTAAATAAAGAAGGAAAGTGGTATGTTTCCCGCTGTCTTGAACTGGGAGTAGTTAGCCAAGGGAAAACCATTGACGAAGCTAAGAAAAATCTCAAAGAGGCAGTGGAATTATATTTAGAAGACCAGCCAAAGATTAAAAAATTACTTCCAAAAGAATCTCCGATGATAACCACTTTTGAATTAACTTATGCGTAAACCTCTTTCGGGAAAGAAGGTTATTAAAATTTTATGCCGAGAATTCGGCTTTTCTTTTGCCTCTCAAAAAGGAAGTCATGTAAAATTAAAAAAAATAATGGCCGGGCAAGAAATTATCACCATTATTCCCGTCCACAAAGAATTGGCCATCGGAAACACCGTTAGACGCTGAGTACCTAACAAATATCTAACATTATCTAAAAGCATTGTCCCGGAGAATAAATATGTTATAATAAAAATATGCTTATTGAATTTATAAATAAAAAGTTGAAAATAGCCAAATACAAGCTTCTAAAAGACGGAAGCTATTTTGGTGAGATCTCTGGCCTTCGGGGCGTTTGGGCAAGTGCTAAATCATTGGAAGGCTGTCGAGAGGAACTCGGAGAAGTATTGGAAGATTGGCTGCTCTTAAAAGTTCGGGATAAAGAAAGGGTCCCCGGTTTTATTTTTAGGATTGATCGCCGGGAATTAATAAAGCAGTAAGATAAAAATGCCAAAAAGCATTTCTTGGAGAAAATTAGTCCAGAAATTTCAAAGATTAGGATTTGATGGCCCCTATTCAGGTGGCCGTCATTTATTTATGGCAAAAGGAGGATTGAAGGTTCATATTCCAAATCCGCACGAAGGAGACATTCCAAAACATTTACTTTCAGAAATTTTACGTCAGGCTGGCATATCT
>CAYIJU010000083.1:0-2673 GCA_964363855.1 uncultured Candidatus Saccharibacteria bacterium
AAATTGCCATCTGGGCAAGCGGAAGCCAGGGGATTCGCCAGAATTATGCTGGCCGGCGCTATGGCAGTGGAATTGGATAAATTAGGCAGAATTCTTGTGCCGGATTATTTAAAAAATTACGCCAGTTTAGTAAAAAATGTTGTGGTTTGCGGTTTATACAACCGATTGGAAATTTGGAATGCCGATAGTTGGGAAATTTATAGGAAAAAAGTGGAGGGAGAAATAGGGGATATTGCCGGGAAAATAAAAGAATTAGGAATTTAAAGAATGGACCATATACCTGTTCTTCAAAAAGAGGTTATAGAATATCTTGACCCAAAGCCAAACGAGAATTTCATTGATTGCACGATAGGCGAAGGGGGGCATACTGCAGCCATTCTTGAAAATACAAAGCCTAATGGAAAAGTACTTGGGATAGATTTTAATTTAAGGATTAAGAATCATGAGCGATTAGTCCTTGCGGAAAATAATTTTGCCAACCTGAAAGAAATAGTTGAAAAAATAAAATTTGGCAAAGCAGACGGAATTTTGATTGATTTGGGAATGTCCAGCTGGCATTTGGAAGAATCGGGCAGGGGATTCAGCTTTCAAAAACAAGAGTCCTTGGACATGAGATATAGCGTTGAAAATCAATTAACCGCAGAAAAAATAGTAAATTTCTGGTCAGCCCTGGAAATAGAAAAAATCTTGACTGATTTCGGCGAAGAAAAGTTTGCCAAGGAGATTGCCAGAGAAATTATAACCTCAAGGCAGATAAATCCCATCCAAAATACTTTCCAGCTTGTGGGAATCATAAAAAAAGCCACCCCTGTCTGGTACCAAAGTCAAAGAATAAACATTGCCACCAGAACTTTTCAGGCATTAAGAATAGCGGTTAATGATGAATTGAACAATTTAGAAAAGGTCTTGCCGCAATCTTTAGAAGTTCTGAAAAAAGATGGCAGAATAATTATAATTTCATTCCATTCCCTAGAGGACAGAATTATCAAAAATTTTTTTAAACAAGATTCGTTAAAAATTTTAACAAAAAAACCAGTCACCGCATCTTTTCAAGAAATTAAAATTAATCATAGAGCGCGTTCAGCAAAATTAAGAGCCGCAGTAAAATTATGTCAACCACTTTAACTTTAAATTTTCCGGTTTCAGTGTTTATAAAGCCAAATTTGAATTTAAAATTCTTTCGGGCGCTGTCATTGATTTCGATTATTTCTTTATTAATTTTTTATATTTTCCAAGTGACCTCATTAGCTAAAGACCAGTATCTTTTGAAGGAAAATCAAATGAAATTAACTGATTTAGTGAAACAAAGAGGGGCGTTGGAGATTAATTTTTACAAAATTCAATCACTGACCAACTTAGACGCTTATTTTTTAAGCCAAAATTTTGAAAAGTCTAAGCAAACAAAATATATCCAGATTTACTCTCCTCTAGTAAAAGTCGATGAGAACTAACATCGTTTTTATTGCTCTTTGCTTATTTGGGCTGGCGATTATCGGCCAACTAGTTAGTATCCAAATAATTCAAGGAGAAAAAAACAAGGCCTTATCTGAAGGCTTTTTTTTGCAGTCAAGCATTACGAACGGGGAGCGGGGCGAAATTTTTTTTAAAAATGGCGAATCATTAGCTATTAATAAAAGTTTTTTTTCGGTTTATACCGAGCCGCCTAAAATTAATGATTCGGAAAAAACAGCTCAAATTTTGAATCAGATTTTAAATTTACCCGTTGATTTTATTTTAGAAAAATTAAATAAAGAAGGCACTTTATATTCCTTGATAAAAAACCGAATCAGCGACGAAGCAGTTGACGGGTTAAAAAAAGCAAAATTATCCGGCATTTATATCAGAGAAGAGAGGGGCCGTTATTTCCCCCAAGAGACAATGGCCTCTCAATCAATCGGTTTTGTTGATGCCAATTCTCATGGCCAATATGGTTTAGAAGCATATTATAATAATATTCTCAAAGAGGGAAAAGATTTAAATCTAACTGTTGATTATAATATTCAATTTTATGCCGAGAAATTATTGAGCGCAGCAGCTCAAAATCTTAAAATTGCCAAAGGGTCTATTTTAATTTTAGAGCCAAGTTCCGGCAGAATTTTGGCCTTAGCAAATTTTCCTAATTTTAATCCAAATTCTTATCAAGAATATGCTCAAGATAAGAAACTAGAAATATTCCAAAATGAAGCCACGCTTTCGCTTTTTGAACCTGGCTCAATATTTAAGCCGATTACAATGGCCGCCGCCTTAGAAGAGGATAAAATTACTCCCGATACGAAATATACAGACACGGGCATAGTTCAGATCGGAAGCTATCCGATTAAGAATTATGATGATAAGGTTTATGGATTGCAGACGATGACCAATGTTCTGGAAAAATCAATCAACACCGGCGCTGTTTTTGCCGAAAGGCAGCTGGGCAATAATCTTTTTTTGAAATATCTGGAAAAATTCGGGTTTTTTAAAAGAACCGGCGTTGACTTAATCGAAGTTTATTCCCAAAATAAGGAATTTAAAAAGGGCTACGAAATTAATTTTGCCAATGCCGCTTTTGGTCAGGGGATACAGGTCACTTTAATGCAATTAGCTAGGGCTTACTCGGCTTTAGCTAATGGCGGAAAATTAGCGACGCCGCATTTGGCTGATAATTTCCCGTTGGAAAATTCCGAGCAAATT
>CAYIJU010000084.1:0-2596 GCA_964363855.1 uncultured Candidatus Saccharibacteria bacterium
TGTTGCTTCAACAGCAACGAACTCTGGCTTTTTAACGGTATTGCCAAAATTACGCTTGATATTGGCAATATCCCGCAAAGAGAACCGTTCCCGCAGGTAAGCTTTTACAGCAGCTAAAGCTATCTCGCCTTTTCTCTTCTCGTCCATTATTCTCGCCTCCTTTCTTATAAAAATTTGGAAACAAGAGAGAACCCTTAAGGTGCTTTGGAAAGAATTCTACTCTCTTTCCATACCGTATGATAACACTTTACTCGATAAATGTCAAGGCTTTGCCTTTTTTGTTCCAACGGCCGGTTCGGCCGATTCTGTGGATATACTCGTCAAACGTTGCCGGCACATCAAAATTGATAACGTGACTGACATCGGCAATATCAAGTCCGCGGGCCGCAACGTCGGTCGCTACTAAAATTTGGATACGGCTTTCTTTAAACATAGTTAAAGCTTTTTGGCGCTGACTATGGTTTTTATTTCCGTGGATGGATTCGGCTCTAAAACCTTTTTGGATAAGTATTTTTGAAAGCCGCTCCACGCCGTGTTTGGTTCTGCCGAAAATAAGCACCTTAGTGAATTCCTCTTTAATCAAAAGACTATCAAGAACATCTATTTTATTTTTACCCCGATCTATTCTGACGATATCCTGATCAACATTGCTTGAAGTGTCTCTGATTTTTACCGAAACTCTTATCGGATTTTTAAGAAATTCTTTGATAATTTTTTCCACCGCATAAGGAATAGTCGCCGAAAAAAACAGCACCTGTTTTTCTTTCGGCAAGCCGTTCATTATAAAACGGGTGTCTTGAATAAAACCCATATCAAGCATTCGATCAGCCTCATCCAAGACAACGGTATTAAATCTGGATAAATTAATCATCCTTCTTTCTATCAGGTCCTTGAGCCGGCCGGGCGTGCCGATAATTAAATTATAATTATAGCGAAGATCGGAAATTTGTTTGCCGATGCTCATTCCGCCGACGCAACAAACGGAAAAGACGCGCATTCCCCTGACGAAAGATTTTAATTCTTGATCTATTTGAATAGCCAGCTCGCGGGTCGGGGTGACAATTAAAACCTGTTCTTTCGGATTCAATAAAATTTTATTGATAAGAGGTATAAGAAAAGCAGCTGTTTTGCCCGTGCCGGTATTGGCAATGCCGACAACATCGGAACCGTCAATAATATGAGAAATAATCCGATCTTGGATGGGCGTGGGCGCATCATAACCTTTGGCTAAAATAGCCCGAATTATCCGCTGGTCAATTTTAAAATCCTGAAATTTGTGTTCAGATATAAAATTCTCCATTCCTTCTATTTTTTCAACTACGACTGCTTTATTAATAAATCTTGCCGGATCTATTTTTTCTCCGCGTGAAAACCCCCTTCCTCTAGAAGGGGGCGCTTTAGTCAAGAATTTTCTTGATCCCGTGTAATGAAAGTTTCTACTATACATATAATAAAATTATACACTATCACTATTGCTTTGTCAACAAATATTTTTTACCCCTTAACTTGTCTGGCAAGAAAGATTCCTTTGAGTATTTTTCGTAGCCTTTGCCATAATCCAATTTTTCCATTAATTTTGTTGTCGGGTTGCGTAAGTTTAAGGGGATGGGCAAATTGCCGTATTGTTTCACGTCGGCCATTGCCGACATATAAGCCTCGTAAGCGCTCCTGTCTTTTTTAGCTTGGCATAAATAAACCACTCCGGTTGCCAGATTAATGCCGCATTCAGGCAAACCGATTATTTCTACTGCCCTAAAAACATCGTTAGCCACCACCAAGGCCGTAGGCAGGGCTACTCCGATATCTTCTGAGGCAAAAATAACCATTCTTCTGGCGATAAATTTTGGATCTTCGCCGGAATCAATCATCCTAGCTAAGTAATATAAAGCCGCATCTGGCTGCGAAGCCCTCATGCTTTTTATAAAAGCGGAAATAGTGTTGTAATGCTCATCCCCTACTTTATCGTATCTTAAAAATTTTGATTGGAGGGCATTTTTCAAATTCTCTTTAGTAATTTCCTTATAAAGTTCGCTGGTATTTTCCAGCATAGTTATCGCCTGCCTGGCATCGCCATTGGCCATGTTAATCAGCCAGTCCTCGGCTTCTTTATCCATTTTTAAACCGATTCTCTTAATAATGGCTTTCATATTATCTTCTGAAAGTTCGTTCAAAACAAAAACTCGACAGCGAGAAAGCAGAGCCGGGATAACTTCAAAGCTTGGATTTTCAGTTGTCGCGCCAATCAAGGTAATCTCCCCTCTTTCAACATAAGGCAGTAAAAAATCCTGTTGTGATTTGTTAAAGCGATGGATTTCATCTAAAAATAAAACCTTGGGCACTCCCTGCGAATCTTCTTCCAGTAATTTTTTTATATCTGCCTTGCCAGCTGAAACAGCTGATAATTCATAAAGCTTAGCGTCTAAACTATTGGCATATATTTTAGCCAAAGTCGTTTTTCCTGTTCCCGGAGGCCCCCACAAAACAAAAGAAAACAAGTGCTTTTGCTTTATAGCAACATTCAAGGGCCTATTCTCCCCGACCAAATGTTCTTGCCCGACAAATTCCTCCAAATTTTTCGGCCTGATTTTCGACGCCA
>CAYIJU010000085.1:0-2567 GCA_964363855.1 uncultured Candidatus Saccharibacteria bacterium
CGGGATATAATTGCTTCATCAAGGACCCAACCGCCTTAACATTCGGTTGAAAATACAGGCTGCCCAAAAAGAGTAAATTGCGAGAGTGCTTCGGACTTAAATTGAATTTATAATTCAAATCATAGGCTGGTGGTTTATACGTAAGCACCTTCTTCTTTTCAAGATTATACTGGTTTATAAAATAATTGCGGTCCTGATTTGTAAAGCAAAGCACGGTATCGGACGCTCTTGCAGCGTTTTTTTCATATTGTTTAATGAGCATTTTCCGTGTTTGATTTGCATTCAACTTCTCTGCGACTCGCACGGAGCTATAGTGCGGATGAAAAATAATTTTGCAATGATAATGTTCGCGGAGTTTTAGCCCCATATGGACTATAAGTTCCGGGTCCTGCATTTGAATGATATCCACGCTAGATGTTTCTCCATCAACGAGTTTTATAAGTTTTTTGGGGTTGTGATAATAGGTTGCCGGATCTACTAAAATGATATTCAACCCCGTCCTTTTTAATTGTCGAATATCAGACCACCCCCTGTAACAATGTATAACTGTGAGATTAAAATTTTTGAAATCTTTGATAATTCTGCACACATTAGACATAACTAAAGAGTACCCATCGAAACTTGGGATAAAGCTACCTTCTATAAAAATAATCAAGTTAATTTTATTTTGATTCATTTATATCGAAAAGGTCCAACCCGGCGTTTGGGGCTGGGCCTCACTGAAAAACATAAATAGGACGCACCAATTCTTTAAGCCCTTGTACAATATCGTGTATTTATACTATCTATACAACCACGCGTGAACCTATTTTAGCAAGAATTTCTGAACGAAACGAACGCCCCGCTCCGCCGCCGAGAACAACGGCGGAGCGGATGGGAGAAACGGCTGTCCTTTTTCAGCCATTTTTGGTAAAGTAGGTTCGTGCAAAGTGTATAATAACAGCGTATCTATCAAAGACCTCCGCACGTGCGGAGGTCTTTGATTAATTTCCGGAGAGGATCTCGTTGAATTTTTTCTCCCGTTCGTCGAGAAGCATGATGATCTCGTCGATGTCACCCTCGGAAAATTTCGAACGCGCCGTCTGCGCTGGCGCGCCAGCCGTGCGCTCGATAATGTCTTGGTAGAAAATATATGCGTCATACCCGAGAAGTATAACGGCGGCGATGACGAATGCGACAACGCTCCCCGCGACATAATCTTCGCGTGAGAAACGCGGGTGCGCCGCGCCCGTACTTTTCCAGAAGTGTAATTTGAGCTTCGGAATGTTCATAAATTATTTTGTTCTTGCTTTAATGGTAAGCGAGAGGCGCGTGCGCTGTGCTTCCGGATTTTGCGGGCCTCCTTCCAAATTGCTGACCGCGAGTGAGCTTACAATAATGGTATATGGCATGCGTTCCAAGAGTGTCAAAAATTTAAAAGTATTTTCTTGATTGCCGTCGATTGCGAGGCGGAACGTAAAATAGTCGGACTCTTTGCTGAGTCCCCCTGCATCAATGGCGAGGGTAGAGTGGGTGACGCGTCCGAGAGATTCGAGGGATTCGATAAAATCAAGCGGGCGGTCTTTTTCGATAAAAAATTTATTGATCCGTTCAATATCGTCTGCGCGCCGGGAACGGACAGCCTGGAAATCGCGGATCGCGCCGTTCTCGGCTTCAAGCGAGGCAATTTCCTCGCGGATTATCTGAATTTCCGTCGTTATCATCTGCATCTCGCGGTACAAAAACCACGTCCCTGCAATAGATACAATTATGAGGAAAAACGAAATTGTGATCGCGATGATTGATTTTTGTTTCTGGGTGTCTTTCATGCGCTTGACCTCTTTATTTTCCCCCCATAAGACCCGGTTTCAAATTCCCCCGGATGGAAAAGCTGATGTTTGATTCCCGGATAATGTTTGAAAGAGGAGAGGTGATGTCGCCGAGATACGGGGAATTTCTGAGCGTACTTTCGAATTCAAGGAGGGCTTTGCGTGTATCGGCTTTTCCATTCAGCGTTACGCCGCCAGTTTCCGTGACCGTGATTGCCTCAAGGGAAATGCCGGTGTTCCCATGGTTCGCCAGCGTGTCCAATATTTTTGACGGATAGTGCGGCTGGGAAGCATATACTCTGATTTCTCTGAGTGTCGCCGTAAGCGCCTTCAATTCTTTCGAGCGCGCGGAGACCTGAAATTTTTGTTGCGCTTCTTGTCCTGTTGCGAATTCGCGTTTGAGTTCTTTCCGTTCGAACAAGAGGGGAAGGAGCGTCGGGAGGACGAGAGCCGCATTCACGACGAGGAGTCCGCAGATGAAAACCGCGGCAGCGCGGGAAATCTTCGCCGTTTTCACAAGCTTGATTGTTTTTTTCTCTTCTTGGGGAAGGAGGTTTGTGGTAAGCATGGTTATTCAATTTCACGGAGCGACAAGCCGATCGTCGTTGCAAATGCCAAAAGTTCCGTTTTCGGTATCGGGGGAAACGACGCATCAAAACGCGTTTTGATGTTTATAAACGGATCTGCCTGCCGGACGGGAATTTTTAAAGCGCTTGCGACGAACGTATCAATACCGAAGAGATTTGCGTCGCCTCCGAC
>CAYIJU010000086.1:0-2552 GCA_964363855.1 uncultured Candidatus Saccharibacteria bacterium
AAAGAGTAAAATTAAAAATATAATCTTATTTCCGACTACTGGGGAAAAAATTTGGCAGGAAATCCTTCGACAAAAACATCTTGTGGTGAGCCGCGTCGAACCATTTTTCGTTAACAATATGCCCGATGCGGTAAGCTTAGCTTACCGCAATACTGAAAAAGGGAAAATTTGCTTATTATCTTGCGCCTCTTCCAGTTACAGCATTTTCCGCGATTATATAGAGAAGGGCGATTTATTTAAAAAATACGTAAGACAATTTGCTAAAACCAAATGGTAAAGAGATCATTAGATTATTTTTTATTGGCAATAGTTGCTATTTTGGCGCTTATGGGAGTTTTGATTTTAGCCAGCGTTTCCGCCCCTTTTTCCCAAGAAAGATTCGGTCATCCTTACTATTATTTAGTTCATCAAGCGCTGTTTGGCTTAATACCCGGAGGAATTTTAGCTCTTTTCTTTTTTAAAATAAATCTAGAAAAAATAAAAAAAATAGCCCCGCTTCTTCTTTTAATGAATTTAGCTCTTCTGGCAATGGTTTTCTTGCCGATAATCGGCAGAACAGCCGGAGGGTCTCATAGCTGGCTGGGTATTGGGCCAATTTCCTTTCAACCGTCGGAATTTTTGAAATTAACTTTTATTATTTATTTGTCCAGTTTTTTAACTAGCAGCCGCCGATCTTTTCCGGCTTTTTTAATAATCGTAGGATTGGTTAGCTTGCTTTTAATATTTCAGCCGGATGTCGGAACTTTAGGAATAATTGTTCTAACGGCCATTTTGATATATTTTTCCGCTCGAACGCCAATTTGGCACAGCGTTCTGGTTGTCTTAGCGGGCATTGGAGGATTAGCGGCTCTTATGAAATTTTCCGTTTATCGTTTTAGCCGGTTGACAACTTTTTTACATCCGACGGCAGATCCGCAAGGAACCGGCTATCAAATTACCCAATCAGTTATTGCCGTGGGTTCCGGCGGACTTTTAGGGCGAGGATTAGGGTTGGCCCAAGAAAAATTCGGTCTTTTGCCCCAGCCAATTTCCGATTCAATTTTTGTGATTTTCGCCAAAGAAGCGGGTTTTGCCGGAGCCATATTTTTAATTTCTTTCTTTTTAATATTTTTATGGAAAGGAATTAAGATTGCCAAAAAAACAAAGGATCCATTTTATCAATTATTGGCCATAGGAATTACATCATGGATTGTTTTGCAGGCTTTTATTAATATCGGAGCAATAATCGGTCTTCTGCCATTAACCGGCATACCTCTGCCGTTTATCAGTTATGGCGGTTCAGCTTTGACAATAGAATTAGCAGGCATCGGCATATTATTAAATATATCTAAACAACACACATGAAAATATTATTTACCGGCGGCGGCACGGGCGGACACGTTCTGCCCCTTGTCGCCCTATCTAGGGAAATAAGGAGAATCCGTCCTGAAAAAAATTTGGGGATTTTTTATATGGGGCCCAAAGATGATTTTGGCGCCATTTTACTGTCCCAAGAAGGAATAAAAATAAAAACAATTTTAGCCGGAAAGATCCGAAGGTATCTTAATTTTAAAAGTTTTATGGAAAATCTGTTGGATTTATTTGTTAAGGTTCCCGCGGGAATTTTTATGGCATTTTGGAAAGTTTTATTTTTAGGTCCGGATTTAATACTCTCCAAAGGCGGCTACGGATCTTTGCCCGTGGTTTTGGCCGGTTGGTTTTTATGGGTTCCCATATTCTTGCATGAAGGGGATGTAAAGCCCGGTTTAGCTAATAAATTTCTTTCCATTTTTGCCAAAAAAGTTTTTGTTTCTTTCCCCCGAACTCAATTTTTCTCTCCTAAGAAAATGATTCTAACCGGAAACCCTGTTAGAAGAGAGCTTCTGGAGGGGACGAAAGAAGAGGCAAGGCAATTGTTTGGAATAGGAACTCAAAAACCGGTTATTTTTGTTTTGGGGGGCAGTCAGGGAGCCCAAAGAATTAATGATAAGATTTTGGAAATTTTGCCCCAGCTCTTAGAAAAATTTGAAATAATCCATCAGATCGGAGAAAAAAACTCCGATCAGGTCAAGGCCGAAGTTAAGGTGGTAGTTGGCGCTGATTTGGAGAAATCATTTCACCCCGTTCCTTTTTTGAAAGAAGAAGTATTAAAGCAGGCTTACGCGGTTTGCGACTTAATCGTTTCCCGGGCCGGCTCCGGCTCAATTTTTGAAATTGCCGCATTGGGGAAACCGAGTATTTTAATCCCCCTGCCCGAAGCTGCCCAAAACCACCAGGTGGAAAACGCTTATTCTTATGGCCAAAATGGAGCGGCTGTTGTTTTAGAAGAATCCAACTTTACTCCGAATTTCTTTATGGAAAAATTAAAATTTCTTTTTTCTCACCCCAAGGAACTGGAAAAAATGTCCAAAGCCGCTAAAGAATTTGCCAAGCCCGCCGCCGCCAAACTCATCGCTCAGCATATTTTAGATTACCTCTCTTAAAATAAAGATCGTCCCGAGACCCGATGTCGGGATGATTTTACTATTGACAAGATTGATGAGATATGCTATGATATTGGTATTGAAGAGAGA
>CAYIJU010000087.1:0-2524 GCA_964363855.1 uncultured Candidatus Saccharibacteria bacterium
CGGCGACTCTGTGCCTTATCTTCTTTCAATGATAAATTTTCAATTCCGCAATCTTTTAATTATCAAAGACCTTTTAGAAAGAAGAGTGCAGTATCAATTAATCGCCCAAAAATCAGGCCTTCATCCATTTGTGGTTAGAAAAAGTTATGAGCTTTGCCAAAGATTCACTTTTCTTGAAATAAAAAAAATCTACCAAAAAGTATTTGAGGCAGATGTTAATATTAAAACCGGAAAAATAGAACCGCAAACAGCCCTTGATTTGCTTATTTCAGGGATTTAGCCAAAGACTTGGCTAAGCGGGATTTTTTTCTGTCAGCGGTATTTTTTTTAATTACTCCAACCTTAGCTGACTTATCAAGGATTTTAAAAACTTGGGGCATGAGATTTTTCGCTTCGTCTGTCTTTTTTTGAACGATCAAAATTTTCACCTCTTTCAAGAGGTTTTTTAATTTTTCTTTATAAATTGAATTTTGAGCTTTTCGTCTTAAACTTTGTCTGAAAGCTTTTTTAGCCGATGATGTAATTGCCATATTTGGTATATTATCATACTTTATTTTTTAATCAAGTAAAAATGTTGGACACTCAGTGTTCAACATGCCTTCTTGTATTTTTATCAAACGAAGAAAGAATTATCGACGATAGTTTCGAGTCTTCCTATTTTAGCCGTGCTTGTTTCTACAAAATTGTGATAACCATTACGGTTAGAAAATTGGTTGAGAATGGCATCTGATTTTAATAATTGCCCCCAACGATTATTTTTTGCGAGGTCTTGGTAGCTCGACCAAGGGTATTCAATTTCTTTATTTATCCACTCTTTTAATTCTCTTGGGTTGCGATGAATGTATGCTGAAAGATAAAGGAGTTGCTCGTCTGTTTCTATAGGGACTGCTCGGAAAGCACCCTGAAAAAGATGTCCTTGTTTCTTGTATTTTGTGTTGAAATATTTTGCGTAGCCATTTTGGACTCGTTGCAGATAAGAGGAAATGCCGCCGTTTGACTTTTCTTTGACAAGCAAATGGAAATGATTAGGCATTGTCGTAAATGTGTTGAGTTCTACTTTTCTGGTATTTATCATTTCTTGGAGGGTATCCGCAGAAATGTTGAACACTGAGTGTTTAACATAATGAGATATCTGACGACCGATATTGTTAAAATAGATTGGCGCTTGGCAGGAAAGAATAAAGAATAAAAAACGGGCATAATCTCTTTCGTCAAGGAATATAGCCTCTTTATTGTTGCTTCTGTTGCAAATATGATAATACGAACCGGGGACAAATTGGATTTTCCTCATGTTGTATCTAGTATATAATGTTGGACACTCAGTGTCCAACACTCTTATATCTGGTCTTCCTGGTGGTGGTAGCACTGGCCCTGAGTTTACCTGCAATAGCTTCAGCAGCACCGGCCTCAACCGTGCCGGCTCTGGACCAGGGAGTCGTTTTGTCTCCGAGTATGAATAGCGAGACAACGACCCCCAGCGTAGCGTTAATGTCAGTGGTTTTTGCCGACACCGGCCAGCTAACCGTCGTAACTGCTGGTTAAGAAAACCGACCCGGACCTATGCGGGCATAATAAATTGTGCGATCGATCGCAATTTATTATGCCTGCTCTTTTTTTGGCTATTTTTGGTTTTTAAGATAAAATGAAAAAATGGTGGGACTTATTAGAAAATTTTTGCCGAAGTTTTTGATTAGCTGGTACCATTTTTTACTGGCTTTTTTAGCCGCGATTTTATACGGGTTCCCAAGCCGGAAATTAAAAGTTATCGGAGTAACCGGCACTAATGGAAAAACAACAGTGGTTGAATTAACCGCCAGAGTTTTAGAGGAAGCAGGCTTCAAAGTCGCTTTTTTATCATCAATCAGATTTAAAATTAACGAAAAAGAATGGCCCAACAAATTAAAAATGACAATGCCGGGCCGTTTTTTTATTCAAAAATTTTTAAAGCAGGCGTCGACAGCCGGTTGCCAATACTTTATTTTAGAGGTTACTTCTGAAGGAATTTTGCAGCACCGCCACCGATTTATAAATTTTGAAACTGCGGTTTTCACTAATTTATCGCCAGAGCATATTGAACGCCACGGCGGATTTGAAAATTATAAAAAAGCCAAGGGTAAACTTTTCCAGACAGCAAAAAAGATTCATATTATAAATAGAGATGATAAAAACACAGATTATTTTTGGCAATTTCCCGCAGAAAAGAAGTTCGGCTATAAGCTTTCGGATTACCCCGATTTAAAAATTAAATTATTAGGAGAGTTTAATCTTTATAATGCGGCGGCGGCAATCTCCGTCGGCTTATCGCAAGGAATCAATTTAGAAATTTGTAAAAAAGCCGTGGAAGGATTTGAGGGGATTCCAGGTAGAATGGAATTGGTAATTTCTCAACCATTCAAGGTTTTCGTAGATTATGCTTTTACTCCCAATGCTTTAGAAAAAGTTTATCAAGCCGTGAGGCCAAGAATTTGCGTTTTAGGCGCGGCTGGCGGAGGCAGGGACAAATGGAAAAGAAAGGTTTTGGGCG
>CAYIJU010000088.1:0-2441 GCA_964363855.1 uncultured Candidatus Saccharibacteria bacterium
TAAAATTCCCTTTGCTCTTTTCAAAACATAATCTTTGAAATATTTCTTTTCCTTTTTTGTTTTAACGTCAAAATAACGAAGCAGTCCCCACCAAACTTGCATCACAGCAACCGTTGCCACTAACCACCAAATTTGATTTCGATCGAGTGATTGCCTGTATATTTTATCAGCCACTCTTAAAAATTTTTCAAACAATTCTTTAGTTATCGTCGGCTTGCGAAAAAGATTATCGGCGAATAAAAATGCGAAATCGTAAAGAGCTCCTCCTTTCTCGCTCATTCCGGCGTATTCAAAGTCTAAAAGATAAATTTTCCCGTTATTTCCTATTAAGAAATTTTGGAATATAAAATCATTATGCGCAGGAACTCTTTTTTTGATAGGAACCATCAGCGCAGCTTCTTTTTCGATTTTATTCAGATTTTCAATTATCTCTGGGCTAATAATTTTTTGAATGGGATATTTTTTGGCAGCCACTCTGTATTTTTCAATTTCATCGCGAAAAACATTATATTTATTATTAAAACGCGTGCCACTGGTATGGAAAACATAAAACATGCGCGCCAATCTTTCCTGATATTTCTTTATTTTAAATAAAGAAGCCGTAAATATCCTCCCCAGGATATACTCTGCCACCATCGTGCCGTCGGGCAGGTTAAATTTTTCACCCTTTGGAGATAAGATATTTTTACCCCTTAAGATATAAATATAATATTTCGGTAAAATTTCTCGCAATTTTTTATTGCGGCTTAAAGCTAAAATATTCTTTCCCTCGGTGTTTCTGTCAATCACGCTGGTTTCCCAGGGAAGCCGAACAAAAAACTTTTTATTTTTGTGTTGAACAATAAAATTCCGGTTGGTCTGGCCACCAGCCTTTTTTATCTTTATATTATCCGGCTGCCAATCTTTATTTAGTTTACAAATTAAATCGACATCTTTCATTTTTAAAAATAGGCGCCGGCTCCATTATGGGGTCAGCGCCCGATACGTTATTCGTCTTTAACGCCGTGGGATTTGAGATAATCCACGGCGTCTTGGACTGTCCGAATTTTTTCCGCCTCCTCGTCGGGAATTTCCAGGGGAATGCCATCCTTACCAAACGTATCCTCAATAGTCATGATTAACTCCACCAAATCCAAAGAATCAGCACTGAGATCGTTGACGAAATTGGCTGTGGGAACTACTTTCTCTTCTCCCACGCTTAACTTTTCAGCGACAAGCTTTTTCAGCCGATCTTCTATTATTGGCATTATTTTCACCTCCTTTATGCTAAAATGAATTATAAAGAATAATTAGTTTATGTCAAGTGATCTAATCGAAATTGATGGCCCAGCAGGATTAGTCTGCGCTTTATCGGCAGTAACTAAAAAACCTTGCCGGATTTTTAATGTCTTGCCCCAAGACCTTTTAAATATTCAAACATTAGCCCGGCTTTGCAATGGCCGGATAGAAGGTAATTGTTTTTATCCCGGAGATATTTACGGAGAACGGTTCTCCGTAAATATTCCGGCGGCCGAGAGTATTGTTTTGGCTTTACAGACCCTGATTTTACCCGCCCTGTTCTCCCCTGTACCAATAAAAATAATTATTGATGGCGGAGCAACCGACACCTTTTTTTCACAAACAACGGATTATTTTAGATTTGTCTTTCTAAAAATTTTAGAAAAAATGGGGGTAAAAATAGAGGTCAATATTTTAAAACGGGGTTATTATCCGGAAGGCGGAGGCAAGGTAGAGGTGAATATTTTTCCTTCAAAGCTTAAAAATTTAGACCTGAACGAAAGAGGGGAATTGAAAAGAGTCTTAATAATTTCCGGAGCTTCAGAATCTTCAAAAGAAAAAAAGATATCAGAAAAACAGATCACCGGAGCAAGAGAAATTTTGGGAGGATTAAATTTACCGATGGAAGAAAAAATAGAATATTATCCTGCTCAATGCCCGGGCAGCCAAATTTGCTTAATTGCCGAATTTCAAAACACAATAATCGGTGCCGACGGGTTAGGTAAGTTAGGGAAAAAAGCTGAAGACATTGGTAAAGAAGCGGCCCTAGAATTGTTAAAAGAACAAAAATCAAACGCCTGTTTAGATAAATATATGGCTGATCAAATTTTACCCTATTTAGCCATGGCCAGCGGCAAATCACGAGTTACGGTTTCGGAAGTTACCGACCGCTGCCAAATCAATATGCGAATAATTGAAAAATTTATTGATAATAAATTCGAAATTAAAACCGCCCCGAATGGGACGGCTTTAACAATCAGAGGATTATCTTTGGAATCTATCTGATCTCTTGTTCCTCCAGCATTCTCTGCAGTAGATAGGTCTGTCGGCGGCTGGCTCGAATGGGAGCTCGGTAATCTCCGCTCCGCATTCTGAACACTTCCAGTTGCCCTTGATCATCTCTCTGGGAGGAAAGTCCCTTTTGGGACCAAAATCTTTGAAAG
>CAYIJU010000089.1:0-2436 GCA_964363855.1 uncultured Candidatus Saccharibacteria bacterium
TTTTATTGCCTAAATTGCTCCATAATTCCTCAGCAATATGCGGCGCAAATGGCGCAAGTAATTTTAGCATTAGTTGGTAGTGAGCAGTGGATAGTTGAGGCGATTTTTCCATTTCGTTGACTAAAATCATTAAAGCTGAAATTGCCGTATTATATTGGAGATTTTCTAAATCTTCAGTCACTTTTTTAATTGTTTTGTGTAATAAAGTTTGGAATTTTAAATTTGTTTCGGATTTCGTGCTTCGGATTTCGGATTTCAATGCCCACACTTTATCTAAGAATCTTATTATCCCAATAATTCCGGAATCCGACCAATCCCCGCCTTGACTGAAGGGACCTAAAAACATTAAATACATCCTTAAAGTATCTGCTCCATATTTTTTAAAGTAATCGTCGGGGTTAACCACGTTGCCTTTGGATTTTGACATTTTGGCTCCGCCCTTAGTAATCAAGCCATGGGCTCTAAACTTAGCAAAGGGCTCATCAAAATCAACCAAACCTAAATCATTTAAAGCCATAGTAATAAACCGGCTATACAGCAAATGTAAAACTGCATGCTCTTGCCCGCCGATATAAGCATTAACCGGAAACCACTTTTTAGTTAGCAATTTATCAAATGGCTTATTTTTTATTTGAGTCGATGGGTAGCGAAGATAATACCAAGAAGAATCGAGAAAAGTATCAGAAACATCTGTCTCTCTTTTAGCCGGACTTTTGCACTTTGGACACTTCGTATTAACAAAACTTTTAACCGAAGCTAAGGGTGATTGGCCAGTTCCTTCGGGCCGAAAATTTTTAACATAGGGCAATAAAACCGGCAGATCTTTTTCCGACACCGGCACTACGCCACATTTCTCGCAATAAACAATCGGTATCGGCGGCCCCCAATACCTCTGCCGAGAAATCAACCAATCGCGCAGGTGGTAATTTACGGTTTTCTTGCCGCCGACAAATTTCGTTATTTCCCATTTAGCAATTTCTGATTTCACCCCGTTAAATTTATCGGAATCAACTAAGTTCCCTTTGTCGTCAACAACAATTTTAACCGGCAAATTATATTTTTGGGCGAAATCAAAATCGCGCTGATCGTGAGCCGGCACCGCCATAATCGCGCCAGTACCGTAAGAAGCCAAAACATAATCTGCCACAAAAACAGGGATTTCCGCATTATTCGCCGGATTTATTACTTTTACTCCTTTCAGCTCCACGCCTGTCTTATCTTTTACCAGTTCTGTCCTTTCTATTTCGCTTTTCTTTTTTGCCTCTTCGCGATATTTTTTAACTTCGTCCCAATTCGTAATTTGCAATTTTAACTCATCAACAATTTTATTTTCCGGCGAAACAACCATATAAGTCGCACCAAATAAGGTGTCCGGCCTTGTTGTAAAAACAATAATTTTGAATTTTGAATTTTGAATTTTGAATTCGACCTGAGCGCCTTCAGATCGCCCGATCCAGTTTCGCTGGGCGATTTTTGTTCTTTCCGACCAGTCAATTTTTTCCAAATTTTTTAATAATTTTTCAGCGTATTTGGTGATTTTAAAAAACCACTGCTCGGTTTCTTTTTGGATAACTTCCGAGCCGCACCTTTCGCATTTTCCCGCTATCACTTGTTCATCGGCTAAGACAGTTTTGCAAGAAGGACACCAATCAACCGGAGCTTTCTTTTTGTAAGCTAACCCTGCCTTGAACAACTGCAAGAAAATCCATTGAGTCCATTTATAATATTCGGGTTGGGTGGTATCCACTTCGTGTCTCCAATCAAAAAGACAGCCTAAATTTTTTAATTGGTTTCTGAAATTATCAGTATTTTTTTTGATTAAAATTTTAGGATGAATTCCTTTTTTAATAGCAAAATTTTCCGAGTGTATGCCAAAGGCGTCAAAGCCAATCGGTTCAAAAACATCAAAACCTTTCATCCGCATAAAACGGCCGTGAATATCAGAGCCGGTAAAAGCATAAACATTGCCGACATGTAAGCCTTCTGCCGATGGATAAGGGAACATCATCAGGTTGTAGAAAGGTTTTTTCGCTTTCTTTAAATCAACCTGAAAAGTCTTATTTTTCTCCCAAAATAACCTCCATTTCTTCTCTATTTTCTGCGGATCATATTGTTCCATAATATACTTAATTTAACATAAAAAATCAGCTCTCTCAAGCTGGTTTTTGTCTAATTTATCACGAGAACCGTTCTCGTGAGATTAAATTTTAAAGAGAGTTTTAGCGTTTTGAGCAGTTATTTCGCTTATTTTTTCAAAAGTTTCGCCCTTTAGTTCGGCAATTTTTTGAGCAACATATTTTATATATAACGGCTCATTTCGCCCCTCCATAGGCTTAGGAGTTAAATATGGACAATCAGTTTCTAAAATAATCCTCTCTAGCGGAGTTTTTTTAATTACATCATCCATGTCAAGTTTAAAGATTATTCCATTAAATC
>CAYIJU010000090.1:0-2412 GCA_964363855.1 uncultured Candidatus Saccharibacteria bacterium
GCGCCAAAAATTATTTTTGCTTGAGAACTGATTTCCTGTTTGATTATTCCGCCGATTTCTTCAATTTCAGCCAAGCTGACATCTTTGCCGGAAACATTAAATAAAACACCTTTAGCTCCTTTGGGAGAAATACTTAAAAGATTTGATTGCAAAGCCGCTCTGGCCGCAACTTCCGCCCGTTTTTCGCCTTTAGCCACGGCCGCTCCCAAAATAGCCGAACCGGAATTTTTCATAATTGTTTTAATGTCGGCAAAATCAACATTAATCAATCCCGGGGCTAAAATTAAATCAGTAATTCCCTGAACAGCTTGGCGCAAAATATCATCGCATATCCAAAAAGCGTTTATAATTGTGGTTTTAGAATCTAGGGTTGCCAGCAATTTATCATTTTCAATCGTAATCAAACAATCAACTTTTTCTTTTAATAATTTCCCCGCGCTTTCGGCAATTTTTTTTCGAGATTCGCCTTCAAAAGAAAATGGCCTTGTCACCACGGCAACGGTCAGGGCTCCTAAATTTTTCGAAATTTCCGCGACAATCGGAGCCGCGCCGGATCCTGTTCCTCCGCCTAACCCGCAAGCGATAAAAACCATTTCCGCGCCCTTTAAGGCTTCTTCAATTTCCGGCCGATTTTCCTCGGCTGATTTCCGACCGATTTCCGGATTCATTCCCGATCCCAGCCCTTGAGTCAATTTTCGGCCGATCCTTAATTTAACATCCGCCTTTGATTTTCTTAAATCCTGCTCATCGGTATTAATAACAATCAATTCAACGCCTTCCAACCCGATTTTTTTCATCCGGGTAACGGCATTCAATCCCGATCCGCCAACGCCAACAACTTTTATTTTCGTGTTCATGGAATGAATTTTTATGTAATAAAAATGAAATTAAAGATGAATCAGCGATTCATCGCTTTAAGGTATGAAAACTCTAAACATTTGTTTAATCTTATTTGTAATTCCCCCTGCAGGTCCGGCTGATGAATTTTCTTGATTTTCCAAATTAAGATCATTTAAGATTAATCCCCAAGAAACGCTCCAGATAGGATCATCTATGCTTAATATGTCACGGGGCTTGCCGATCCTCACCGGCAATTTCAGTTCTTTTTTCGCTAATTCAGCAATTTTTGGCAACTTAGCTCCGCCGCCGGTCAAAACAACGCCGCCGGGTAAAGATTTTTCTTTAGAAATACTTTTTAAATGCCGATTAATTTCACTGAATATTTCTGAAACCCGCGGGACGACGATGGCCAATAATTGTTTCTGGGAAAAGACCACCGGCTCTTCGCCCTCTATTTTAAATTTTTCCCGTTTTTTTTCAATTTGGCATGAGCCGTATTCGAGCTTAATTCTTTCCGCTATATCCATTTCTGTTTTAAAACCAATAGCGATATCTTCTGTAATATTACCCGAACCCATGGGCAAAATTGCCAAATGAATTAAATCGCCTTCTTTAAAAACCGCTAATCCGGAAGTGCCGGCTCCGATATCAACAACAGCTGCGCCTAATTCTTTCTGCCTTTCCGTTAAACAGGCCTCGGCGGCGGCGATAGGCGAAGGAATTCTGTTCAGAATTTCAAAGTCAGAACTTAAAATAGCTTGAGTATGATTTTTGAGATAAGGACCGAATCCTCCCAGAACCAAAACGTCTGCCTCTAATCTGACTCCCTGCAAACCTCTGGCCTCTTTAATTCCTTTTACGCCGTCAATAATAAACTCCTGGGGCACGACGTCAAAAATTTCCTTATTTAACGGCAAAGAAATTGCCTGAGCTTCTTGCAATACCCGGCTGACATCTTCTTTTGAAATTTTCTGATCAGCTCGGGAAACGGAAATTAAACCGTGAGAAGGCTGGCAAAAAAGATGGCTCCCGTCAACGTTGACATAAAGGGAGTCAATATTTTTGTTCAATTCCGCTTTCATTTGGCGGGATATATCCTGCAAAATATAAGAAACCTCTTCTGGCTTGACCACAATGCCCCGCCTTACCCCTCGGCTTTCTCTTTGAGTTTGGAAAGCCACTTCCAAGTCATTGCCGTTTTTCTGATTAACGACCAAGGCTTTAATAGTATGAGTTCCGATGTCTAATGCGGCAATATAACGGTTGTTTGACATAGTTAGTTAAGATATTTATCTTCGTTCATTTTTTTATGAGTAAAACCTAAAATATGTAAAATGCCGTGAACAAGAACTCGGGGAAGTTCTTTGGTTTTTTCAGGACAAATAACCACTTCTCCGTAAGAAAAAGACAGGACATCGGTCGCTTTATTTTTACCCCTATATTGTTTATTTAGCTTTTTTATTTCCTTTTGTCCAACAAGGGCGATGGATAAATTGATATTTGGATATTTGGATATTTTTCGTTCACTACGCAAAACCATTATAGCAACTTTTTTCAAAAACTTCTCATCAA
>CAYIJU010000091.1:0-2397 GCA_964363855.1 uncultured Candidatus Saccharibacteria bacterium
CATCAGCGAGTCGGTCCTCGATAACGAAAATCGTTGGCGGAGAGGGTGGGAGTCGCCCTGTACAAGAACCTCTGGTTCTATACAGGGTAAAAACCCACGCTTTTTTTACCCAGTAACAGAGCGGAGGGAGTGAGATTTGAACTCACGAAACCTTTAGGGTTTACTGCTTTTCGAGAGCAGCGCCTTCAACCACTCGGCCATCCCTCCGCTCTTGTACTGGGCGAGGCGGCACTTTCAACCCATGCCCTGTACTGAATTTATTCTAGTACAGGGACTCAGACACCTCTCCATAATATACATTAAATTGCTTGCCTTTAAATTAATAAAAAATAACGTAAAGGTATTTTTAACGCGTTTTGCTCGTGATTATATTCTACTACCGCAGTTTTGTCTGCAATAACTATGCTATAAGCGGCTTTTACTTTATTAGCAGTTTGTATTACTTGCCCATATTCTTTTTTATTCACGCCAACTTCAATAACTATTTTAGTTTTGTCTATTGTAAAAATAAAATCAGCACCGCCTTTTGCGCCATCGTAAGTAAGCGAATATAAAGGTTTTTTGTCGCAAAGCCGATAAAGATACATGCCAACCAAATCTTCCAATAGCTTGCCTCGCACATTTTCTTCGCTAATTGTATTGCCAATTGTTTTATAGTACATGGCGCGAAAAGCCGGTGAAGAAAATATATATTTTGACGGTTTTTGTGTAACCTGTTTAAAATGCGAACCATGCGGATAAATACGATGTAAAATTTCCGTTTGTTCCAAGACGGAAAAAATTTCCGCTATTTTAGGCCGGGAAATGCCAAATTTTTCCGCTAACGTAGTAAAATTAATAGCATCCATATCTGCCACGGCGTATAAAACCGCAGATATTCTGCTAACAATTTCCGAAGTAAGGGATCCCATTTGCGGAATATCTTTATTAATTACTCTATCTAAAGATTTGCTTATTTGGTCATAAACCAAAGCCTCATTATCCAAAGCAATCATAAAAGGCAATGAGCCATAATGCAAATAATTTTCAAAATCTAGCCGGCTAACACCTAAATAATATTCATTAATTTTTTTCTCTTGTAATGTTAATTTTTTATACGCTTCCTGAGCATTTTTACTAAAAAAAATAATATCTCGCAAATCTTTTGCCAAATTTTTCACTTCAAATTTATTATATTTAATTTTAATAAACTCGGTAAAAGAAAGCGGATAAATTTTTTCGTAGATGGCGCGCCGCGCGATATCGGAATTACTATTTATAAGGGCTGCCGCTGAACCGGTGGAAAATAAAAAAACATTCTGAGAACGATCATAAATAGATTTCAAAGCTATGCCCCACTTTTCATCATACTGAACTTCATCTAAAAATAAAAATAATGGTTTATCCAAATTGGTAATTGGCCGGCCGACAATCTCTTCAAACACACTCACAATCTCGCCGATGCTGCTGCCTAATGTTTGAGTAATTTCATCAACGGATAAAATCAAAAAATATCCATCAATATTTTTTTTCGCGTAGTAAAGCTGATACATTATGGTAGTTTTGCCGGCGCCGCGCAACCCTGTAAGAGTTACCCAACGATAAGATTTATTGCCGGCCAAAAATTTATCCAAGTGCGATTGAACTCTTAAAAAAATACTTCGATTTGGCCTTTTTTTATTTTGCGCGTCAAAAACATACGCCCGAGCTCGAAAATCCGACTGGGCAATCTGGTCATTTATATATTCCTTAATTTTAGCTTTTTCTGTTGCCATAACTGATTTATTATAGCGATAACTATAGTTTACACTCAATACACTTTAGTGTCAAGTGCAATTAACACTAAATTTTAATATCATTTTTTGCTCTTACCTTAGCCAAATAACAATCAAATCTATAGATTGCCGTACCTATTATTCAAGCTTGCCCACAAATATAACGAGGCACAAGTGCGATATGGCTGCCAGCGTGAAGACAGTTTTTGCAATTGTTTTAGCGAAGGATCTTTACGCAGAGAATACAATTTTTTTATCGCATTGCGCAAACCCAAATCACCGCAGGAAAATACATCCGGCCGACCCAAAGAAAAAATCAAAAACATCTCGGCTGTCCAGCGGCCGATGCCTTTTACTTTCACCAGCATCTCAATAATTTCCTCATCCGAGATTTTATCCAAATCCTTAAAATGCACTGCTTTATTTTCTATGGCTTTGGCCAAATTTTTGATATAAGAAACTTTAGCGCCGGACACGCCAACAGAGCGCAGTATGGCGTCGCTTTTACGCAACACTTGTTTTGGGGAGGGGAAATCTTTGCCAAAAAATAACGTTTTAAAACGATTTATAATAGTTGTGGCCGCTTTGTCGGACAACTGCTGGCTGATAATTGCTTCCGTTAAAGATTTAAAATAATTAATAT
>CAYIJU010000092.1:0-2394 GCA_964363855.1 uncultured Candidatus Saccharibacteria bacterium
ATTGAGTAAAAATTGACGGGAAATGTTCTCGTCAATTATTCTAATGTTAGAGATGTAGCTTGATTTTTTATACGGAAACGATATAATAAATTAGTTTTGAAAAAAGGAGGTACTTTACAATGGCAGTAAAAAGAGGAATAACTCCATTGGGCGCGAAATCACAGCTTCACGATATGGTTACATTGGTTTTTTCGGGTCTGTGCGAAGAGGGGGGAAAGATAAGGGCGGGAATGAGCGAGAGCGAATTTTCAACGGTAAAAATGCACAAAGTAATTAATCGGTTGTCTCGGGAATTTCCTGTTTTTTTTCCCGGTTATTGCGAATCTCATTTAGAAAACGTTCTTTTCTATCTCGGAGCTTTTGGAGTCGTGCCGCTTTGCGGTTCCGGTATGCGTTTCCAAAAAATAAGCCCGGAAATAAAAAAAGTGTTTGCTAAACAAATACTAGAAAGCTTGGCGCTTCAATGATCTTATGGCGGAAGATTGATAATATCAGTCTTCCGTCCTTTTATTTTATTAAAAATTTTGCTATATTTGGAGAATGGGCTATAAAGAAATTGTTGAAAAATTTAAACCGGAGATGGACAAGGCTGTTGCTTTCTTAGATAGAGAAATGTCCAAAATCAGGACGAGCAGGGCAACGCCGGCTTTAGTTGAGGATGTGGTGGTAAATTGTTTTGGCCAGAATTTTCCCTTAAAGCAATTGGCGTCAATTTCCTGTCCCGAACCAAGGCAAATTTTAATTCAGCCGTGGGATAAATCCTATATTGAGGGAATAGTTTCGGCTTTGTCAAAAACCGGAACCGGGTCTAATCCGATTGTTGATAAAGATACAATTAGAATAAGTTTGCCTTCCTTAACCGAAGACTACAGGAAAGAATTGCTTAAATTAGTTTCCCTGAAAGAAGAAGAAGCCCGTCAGGTGATAAGACATCACAGGGAAGAAGCCTGGTCAAAAATTCAGGCCTTTGCTAAAGATGGGCAAATTCGCGAAGATGATAAGTTTCGGGGTAAAGATGAACTTCAAAAATTAATAGACGAATATGGCAAAAAAATTGATGGAGTAGGTGAGAAAAAAAGAAAAGAAATCAGCGAATAACATGTTGTTAAATATTATTATTGCTTTTATCAGCTTGATCGGCTTATTGGTTGTCCATGAACTTGGCCATTTTATTTTAGCCAAAAAATTTGGCGTCAAAGTGGAAGAATTTGGAGTAGGTTATCCTCCCCGATTAATTGGAAAAAAAGTAGGCGAGACGATTTATTCCATTAATCTTATACCTTTCGGCGCTTTTGTCAGAATGCCGGGGGAAACAGAGAAATCAGACGACCCGCACAGTTTTTCAAGTCAGCCGGTTTTAAAAAGAATTTTGATTGCCCTAGCCGGAGTGATTTCTTTTTGGATTATATCAATAATTCTTTTCAGTATAGTCTTTAGTATGGGAACTTTTGTGGCAATTTCCGATGAAGTAAATTCCGAAGGATTAATTAATCCGAAAGTCCAGATTGTCGCTATCGCTAAAAACAGTCCGGCAGAAAAGGCGGGGTTAAAACCCGGCGATACAATAACTAAGTTTACAAAAGTAAAAGAGGTGCAAGAGTTTACAGAACAATATAAAGGCAAAGAAGTTGTCTTGGCGATTGAGAGGGGAAAAGAAGTTTTTGATGTAAAATTGACGCCGAGGGAAAATCCGCCTACGGGCGAAGGGATGATGGGCGTAGCTTTGGCCAGGACGGCTTTCCAGTCATATCCTTGGTATAAAGCCCCTTTTAAGGGCGTTCAGGCCACTTACAATACAACAGGGGCAGTGATTGAAGGTTATGGAGACGCGATAAAAAAGCTCTTTTTAAGGCAACCCACGGGAGTAACTTTAACCGGTCCGGTCGGTGTTTTCCGGCTTTTCACCCAAGCCAGCCAAATGGGAGCCAGTTATTTTTTGCAGTTTACGGGCACAGTGGCTATTTATATCGCTTTGTTCAATCTCGTGCCGATTCCGTCGGTTGACGGCGGGAAAATACTTTTTTTGATTATAGAGGCGATTAAAAGAAAACCGATTAATTATAAAATTGAACAAAATATCACAGTCGTCTTTTTCGGCTTGTTAATTTTATTGATGGTTTTTATCACGGTAAAAGATATAATCAGAATTTTTTAAATCAACGAACCGTAAAATCGTCCCGACATCGGGTCTCGGGATGCTGTCTCGGGACAATGTGATAATATGATAAATTTTAACAAATATGAAGTTCTGACATTTGATTGCTACGGAACGCTTATTGATTGGGAAAACGGAATTTTAGCCGCATTAAAGCCAGTTCTTTTGGATCACAACGTGCGTTTTAATGATAATCAAATTCTTGAATTATATGCTGACCTGGAATCGAAAATAGAAAA
>CAYIJU010000093.1:0-2340 GCA_964363855.1 uncultured Candidatus Saccharibacteria bacterium
TTTGAATTCCCATTCTGCCGGTTTCCACCAAATTAATGGCCGATTGAATGATAAAACCTTCATCAAACCAAACCGGAGGACTTTCGGTTAATTTATAAATTGACAAGAAAAAAACCAAAAGCAATAAAATGCCGAGAAAAAATTTTTCTGTTATCCGCATTATGCTTATCTTTTTAAATTAAATTTCAAAAAAGAAATTCCTCCGCGGATAATTTTTGCCCGTATTTTTCTATCTTTTAATTTTTTGACGTAATACCATATAATTCTCGGCTTTAGATAAAAAGTCCGCCAGGCTTTTCTGTAATATTTCTCCAATTCCTCTTTGGTAAAGCCGATTGGGACAAAATTATCCGCCGCAAACATTGAAACCTTTTTCCAATCCGGATCAAAATACCCGTATTTCGCCGCCGTATTCCAACTGGCTGCTCCGGGCAAAGGAGTAAAGCAAGTAATGTGAAAATCGTCCATGGGAGATTTCTTGATAAATTTCAATGTTTCTTTGATAGTATCTCTTGTTTCGCCGAAATTTCCCATTATGAATAACCCCTTACTTTTTATGCCGGCCTTCCTTGTTAATTCCAAGGCCTTTAAAGATTGGGAAAGAAGGATATTTTTGTTTAATAAACTCAGTATTTTTTGAGAACCTGATTCCAAACCATAATTAATCTGCCAGCAGCCAGCTTTTTTTAATGCCGCCAACATTTCTTCATCAATCATATTAACTCTACCCATAACTGAAAAAGTTATGTCTATTTTATTTTCTATTATACGCCTGCAAATTTCTTTTAATCTATCTTTTAAAACCAAAAAATTATCATCTTCAATAAATAAATCTTTTATTTGATAATTTTCCTGCAGATGCTTTATCATTCTTATGACATAATCAGCTGAATATCCCCTGACCTTATTGCCGAAAACGCTTCGGTCGCAAAAAATGCACTGGCCAGGGCATCCCCTTGAAGTTATTAAGAGAGTGGCCGGTGATCGATGGAGAGAATCGGCCGCCGGTTGATAATATTTCAATAAATCCGGCAACAAATCCCAGGCCGGAAATGGTAAGGTATCCAAATCATTAATGAAAGGCCTGCGCTCTGTTAATTTTAAATAGCCGCCGTCTTTTATTATAAGCCCTCTCACAAAATCCATCGGCATATTTCTGTCTAAATGATCCAGAAGCTCCAAAATTGTTTCCTCGGCCTCTCCGATAACTCCTACATCAAACTCGGGAAATCTTTGCATTGTTTCTTCCGGCACCGCTGTTAAATGAGGCCCGCCCAAAATTATAATGATATTTTTGTTTTTCTCTTTTATATTTTTAGCCACTTCGGCTGCATTATAAATAGAAATTGTAGTTGAGGTGATGCCTAAATAAGTGGGATTAATTTTTAGTATTTCTTCAACTGTTTGATTTATGGACAACTTTAATGCTAAAGCGTCCAAAATTTTTGTTTGATAACCGCAATTCCTGGTTATGGCCGCTAAAATAGCTATGCCTGTGGGCGGCAGTTCAGAGCCAGCCCCTTCAAGGTTTTTATAAAGTTCTTTGGCCGATAAGGGCGGATTTAAAAACAAAATTTTATTTTTCATACTTTTTTATAACAAGCGTAAGCAGGCCCAAAATTCGCGGTTTCAGATATTCAATTTTATATTCAGAAGGATTAATATTTAATATTTTCATATATTCAGCCAACATTTTTTTAGAAACAAAAACTTGGTCCGGCCAAGGCCAAAATCTTCGCAAAGATTTAAAACGGGTAAACAAGTACCAAAAATGATGATAAGAATATCGAGCTGGCGCCGAAATAATTACTTTGCCTCTGTTTTTACATGTTTTTAAATGAGCGTTGATTAAAAAGGGGATATTATCAAAATGTTCAATCAGTCCTTGGGACCAAACAACATCAAATTTTTTTTCGCACTCAAGATTAGTAACATCCTTAAGCTCAAAACGACAATTTCTATATCCGACTTTTTTAATTTTTTTTTGGGCTTCACTTAAAACACTTTCCGCAAAATCAAAACCGGTGTAACTGTTTATATTTTTGGTTATCATCAAACTAAGACTGGCACTTCCGCAACCAAGCTCTAAAAAATCAGTTTGCTGGTTGATATATTTTTTAAGAAACCTGCAAAGAAAAAAATTATATACCCATCTGCCAAAACCAATAATATTGACGGAAGAATTTTGGGACCGCCAATATTTTTCCCATAATTTCTCCTCGGCATTTAAAGTTTGGCGGCCCTTAAATCTTTTAGCAAATAATCTCCATGGAACTATTAAGGCCTCAAAAAAAATTTGGCTAGAAAATTTTGTCACTCCTTCTTTACGGTCATAAAAAA
>CAYIJU010000094.1:0-2194 GCA_964363855.1 uncultured Candidatus Saccharibacteria bacterium
TAAATCCGTTAAAAAAGCTCCTCCTGCTAAAATTAGAAACACCCCGACACCGCCAAAAATAAACAACTGGCGGAAATGTTTTTTAATCCATAAATTTATTTTTAAAACTAACTGTTTTCTGATATTTTCCATATATATATATTTTAATATTTTAAAAGAAAAATCAATATACGGGAATCAAAGTTATACACACCTATTACATAGGACATTCCTATAACTTGGAAACCCCGTTTCCAAGTTGCTATTCCATCAATAATTTTTTTGCTTCTTTATTCTCCTTTATCCATTCTAAAGAAGTTTCGGCGAATTTCTGACATTCCCTGAGATTTTTAAATTGTCCCAGAATAATATCCTTTTCGCAAAAATTCATTTTATCCTTCTCTATAAATTCCTCCCAACTCGACTTGGAAACCCCGTTTCCAAGTCGATGGACTTTGTTATTTAAATTCACATAAACGCTCAAATGCAAAAGATATTCATTATTATCTACATGCACTGCCTTAAACGGCCCTTGAAATAAAACACCGCTGCGCTTATATTTTTGATTAAAATAATTTGTGAAACCAACGCCCAGTCTATGCATAAACCTTGCTATTCCGTCTTCACTCGCCTGTCTCAAAATAGAATGATAATGATTTGGGTTTAAACAATAACAGACAAAATCCACTAATTTGTCTTTTTTTAAAAGTGGCGCTTCTGATTTATTTTTATGAAAATGATTCTGATAAATACTTCCTATGGGAATAATCTGATTAAATTCTGTCATACTTTGAAAAAATCTATCCAAATCTTCTTTTTCGGGAAAAATATCCCGTTTTTCAACACCGCGATTAAAAATATGATAGTAACTGCCATTTGCTAATTCAATTTTTCTAGCCATGTTCTAAATTATATCTCTTGGAAACGGAGTTTCCAAGTTCCTTTATGCGGGATACGAGAATCGAACTCGTATTTTCTGCTTGGGAAGCAGATGTTTTGCCACTAAACTAATCCCGCATAAAAAGCAATACTATTACTTTTTATTTAAATATAAACTCCCAGATATTTTTGAAAAACCCCCTGACTCCGCCCGGTTTTTTTTGAACGGCCGTTTCCGGTTTTTCAACGATTACCAACGCCTCCTCGCCCGGCTTTTTCACCTGAAATTTTCTGCGAATCTCTTCTTCCGCCCCGACCGGCGTTTCAAGGCGCTTCAAAACCGACTCCAATTCGCTTTTTTTTAAATCTAAATTTTCCGTTTCTTTTTTAACCGCTTGCTGATTCAAAGCCACTCTCCTAACATTAAAATATACTTTAAAAACACTGACAATCATAAATCCCGCCAAAACGCCAAGCCCGATGATGGCCGGCCAGGAAAAAAGCGCGCTTCGGAAAACACTTCTTTTTTTGAATTTTATCATAAATTCATTATAATGAACTTAACGCCGACAAAGCGATGAAAAGCAAAAAACAAAAAAGAAGAAATCAGCTTATCTGGACAATCATCTCGGTTATCGCGGTCTTGGGAATGATCGCTTTTCTTTTCATTCCCTTGATTCGGAGCTAGCCCTTTGAGTTTAACCTTTAATCATTTTCAAAAAAACTTCCTGAGGAATATTCACCAAACCCCGAGCTTCAAGGCGCTTCTTGCCTTTTTTCTGTTTCTGCCAAAGCTTCATTTTGCGGGTTCTGTCTCCGCCGTAAAGATTTCCGGTCACATGTTTTCTTAAAGCCGGCAGGGCGCGGGAAGCCAAAATTCTTCCCATGGCTCTGGCTTGAATTTTCACGCTGAATAACTCTCTTGGCAGAATGGCCTTGAGTTTTTCAACCATTTTTTCCGCCTCGGTCTCAAGCCGGCCCCGGGGAACAATCCTAGAAAAAGCCAAGACCGGATTTTCCGCCACCAAAATTTCAAGCTTCAAAACATCGGCCGGCCTTTCTTCGGCTATTTCGTAATTAAGCGAGGCGAAACCGGAACTAACATTCTTTAAAGCGTCAAAAAAATTCCTCATCAGCTCCCTTAAAGGCATTTTGGCTTTAAGCAAAAGCCGGTTCAAGCCAAATTCAAGGGTCTCGCCGATTTCGGCTTCATAATCCTGAAGGAGTTTTAAGATTGAACCGAGTTTTTCCGAAGAAGTTAAAATTTCCGCGTTCACCCAGGTTTCAAAAACCGCTTTGATTTTATGTTCTTCGGGAAAAGAAGCGGCGGAATAAA
>CAYIJU010000095.1:0-2091 GCA_964363855.1 uncultured Candidatus Saccharibacteria bacterium
GACTTTTGCACGCTTTTTCCGACGCCATCTTTGACGGCAAAGTCGGCATCGGGACAACGAATCCCCAAGGCCAGCTGGATGTGGGCGGGGGAAAATTAGTGGTCACCACCGAAGGCGCGACAAATTTTACGTCTGGGCCAAATAATCTCACATCGGTCGTCAACGAAGGAGGGTCTAATTGGGTAAATCCGGGAAATACGGGGGTAAGCGATAATAACTACACCTTTACTGTTGGCGCCGGCGCCGGGTGCGACGGCAATATAAACCTTTCCTGCTCTAATTTTTTAAAAGCCACCGGTTTTAATTTTTCACTACCTTCAAATGCTACAATAGACGGCATTAAAGCAGAAATTGAACGCAAGGGTACTAATATTCCGAGCTATAATCTGCCGCTAGATCACGGCGTAAAATTAGTTAAAGGAGGAGTAATTCAAGGAAGCGATAGGTCATCGGGTTATTGGCCAACAATAGATACCTATCAATCTTATGGGGGCCCTAGCGACAAATGGGGTTTAAACTGGATTAGCGGAGATATAAATTCTTCAGATTTCGGCGTGGCGATAAGCGCGGCGTTAAGCGGAGATACTGCAGATGGTTGGGGAACGGCCTCTATAGATCACATTCGTATCAAAATTTATTATCACACGGGCGGCATCGATGTGGTTAAGGTGGGTAGTGTTAGCATTGCCGGCGATGGCTCGGTAAGCGCCAACCTTAATGCCGATAAATTAGACAATCTTCATGCTTCGGAAATTGGTAAATATGGGTTATATGGCAGCGCCATCCTACAAGTTAGTGGAAGTTGTTCCTGTATATCATCATATCCACCCGCCAGTTGTTCCGGCTGTTCCGTAACCTGCGAACCTGGTTATACTAAAATTGAAACAGCCCACCATTATTGGGCGGGAGACGGGGCAGAAACTGCTTATTCTTGCTACAAGCCATAAAATATGAATAAAAAAGCATTGATTATCTCTTTGATTGTTTTGCCGCTGTTTATTTTGGCCGGGCTGGCTGTTTATTTTCTAAGTCAAAAGCAAGCCGGGATTCCTTCGGCGGGGGAGAAAGAGGAAGCCTTGGTCGAAAAACAGCTAAAAGAGCTTGAGGCGTTGCGGCAGGAGGCGAATGCCCAGCTCTTGACCGAAGAGCAAAAAGCCAGCCAGTTATCAGACCTGGAGGCTTTGCGCAAAAAAGCGAACATTAAGCCATTAACCCAAAACCAGATCCAAAAACAGCTGGAAGAGTTAGATAAACTTCGCCAGGCGCGATGAGGGGCAGAGCTTGACAAGCCTATTGGTAGGGAGTAAGATAAAAGTAGGAAAATGGATATAAGTAGTACTAAACAAAAATGACTTACCAAACAACAATTACCAGAAAAGGGCAGATTACTATCCCCAAAGAGATTAGGGATATTTTGCGGTTGGACGAAGGGAAAAAATTGGAAATTGAATTTGAGAGAATAAAGGGTGAAATCAAAATAAAGTCTGCGCCGGACATTTTAGATTTGGCGGGGACATTTAAGCTCCCAAAAAAAATTAATGTTTTGAAAGCGAGAGGAGCGATGGAAAAAAATTATGAAAGAGCGTAATTATTTTATTGACACTAATATTTTTCTCCGGGCGCTTCTGGGGGACGAAGAAAAAACCCTTGAGGATTGCCTTCGGCTTTTAAGAGGGATTAAAAATGGAAAAATTAAAGCCGTCACATCTAATTTAGTTTTAGCCGAAGTGAATTGGATGCTTTTAAAGTTTTATAAATTTTCCAAAGAAGATGTGGTTAGGAGTTTAAATTCTATTTTGAGCTTGAGACATCTTAAAATTAACGACGATTTTAATCCTATTTTAGCGGTAAGGCTTTACAAAGACTATTCGATTAAATTTATTGACGCTCTCATCGCTTCCAATCCTGAAATTTTTAATAAAGAGAGAACGGTAGTTTCTTACGATAAGGATTTTGATAAATTAGGGGATTTGCGCGTAGAGCCAAAAGAAATTATTAAAACAAAGAAATAAAACGTGTTTAAAAAAGTTTTACCCCAAATTATCGCTTCTCTTTTCCTGGCTGGTTTTGTCGTTTATGCCTGGACAGGGC
>CAYIJU010000096.1:0-2080 GCA_964363855.1 uncultured Candidatus Saccharibacteria bacterium
ACCTTTTCCTCTTCTAATTCGCTGATCGGACATTCTTTAGATAATCGTTCTCGCAAATCTTTAGGCAAAGTTGAAATCTCATCCCAATTTTCAATTAACTCCCGAAAAACCGCTTTTTTAATTTGTTTCAACCGAAACCCCGGCTCTCCTTTCAAAATTTTCTCAAGTTTATTCTGATCCATAGTAATTGGATATTAACATAAATTATGCTAAATTTTAAATATGCGGCATAGAATTTTTATTGCTATCAACCTACCGGAAGATATTAAGAAAAGACTGGCGATCTACCAATCAAAATGGCCTGATTTGCCGGCCAGATGGACAAAAAAGGAAAACTTGCATATTACTTTGGAATTTTTAGGCGACACGACAGATGAGGAGCTTTTAGATGTTTTAAAAAATACAAAAGAATTAGCGGAAAAACACGAACCATTTTTTATTAATTTAAATAAGATAATTTACGGGCCGCCAAAAGGCGCGCCTCGAATGGTTTGGGCTATGGGAGAAAAAATTAAAGAATTTGACCTTTCACCCCATATTACTTTAGCTCGGCTGAAAACTTGGGAATTGCGGCAAATGGAACAAGAAGAAAGACCTGCTATAAACGAAGATATTAATTTAAACTTTGAGGTAAGTTCCATTGAGATAATGGAAAGCGAATTAAAGAAAGGCGGGCCAAAATATACGATATTGGAAAGTGTCCCGCTAACTTAGAAACTCCGTTTCTAAGTGAGAAACGGAGTTTCTTTAAACGAGTTTTATGAATATACATTTTCTCGGAATTGGCGGGATTGGAGTGTCAGCGCTGGCGAGATATTATCTGGCAAAAGGCCACGAAGTTTCCGGCTCCGATTTGGCGTCTTCAGAAATCACTCAAGCTTTAGAAAAATTAGGCGCCAAAATATTCATTGGTCAAGAAGATATTAAAAATATATCTAAAAACTTTGACTTAATAATTTATAGCCCCGCTGTAACTGTTAGACGCCAGACGTCTAACATATTGAGTTATCCGGAGGCGTTGGGGGAATTGACAAAAAATCACTTTACTATTGCTGTTTCCGGTACTCATGGCAAGAGCACGACTACTGCCATGGTTTCTTTAATTTTGATTAAAGCCGGTTTTGATCCGACGGTTATTATCGGCACTAAATTAAAAGAGTTTGGCGATAGTAATTTCAGAGCAGGCAAGTCTGATTATCTTATTATTGAAGCTGACGAACATATGGCATCTTTTCTAAATTATTGGCCAAAGATGATTGTTTTAACTAATGTTGAGGCAGATCATCTTGATTACTACAAAAATCTTAAAAACATTAAGAAAGCGTTTAAAAAATTCACTTCTCATCTGCCCAAAGACGGGATATTAATTAAAAATTCAAAATTCAAATCTCAAAATTTAAAATTAAAAATTAAAAATATATTAAAAGTGCCCGGAGAGCATAATGTCGCTAACGCTTTAGCGGCTTTAACCTGCGCTAGAACCTTAAAGATTCCCGATAAAATTTCTTTTAAGGCTTTATCAGAATACAAAGGCGCTTGGCGGCGTTTTGAAATAGTCCAGACTAAACCATTTGTTCTTATTTCCGACTATGGCCATAACCCGACTAAAGCTATGGCGGGCATGAAAGCGGCCAGGGAAAAATATCCGAATAAAAAGATTTGGTGCGTTTATCAGCCCCACCAATATCAAAGGACTTATTATTTATTCAAAGATTTCGTCAGGGTTTTCCGAAAAGCGCCGGTAGATAAACTAATCATCACTGATATTTATGATGTTGCCGGCCGGGAAGAAAAAGAAATTAAAAATAAAATAAATTCAGAGAAATTAGTCAAAGCCATTAATAAAAAAAATGTTATCTACCTGCCAAAGGACGATATTTTAAATTATCTTAAAAACAATTTGAAAAATGGACAGGTTTTGATTATAATGGGTGCAGGAGACATCTATAATTTGGTAAAGGTCGTCGTTAATCAATTAACTGTTAAATAAATACAATGACACTGCTTTATATAATAGTTATCGCCGCCGCAATAGGCACTTTTCTTTTTTTAAAAATGAGGAAAAAAGGAGGGCCGATAA
>CAYIJU010000097.1:0-2048 GCA_964363855.1 uncultured Candidatus Saccharibacteria bacterium
AGTTAAATTATAAAGCCCAAGGAGAGGAAGTTGTTTTTATATACAAAGACAAAAACACGAAAAAAGAGTCCGATTCCATAAGTTTTGAGGAGTTATTAGGCAGAATGCCCAATTATAAAAAGTGGTTTTTGTATCTGTTCGGCTACTAGCCTCATCGGCTAATGCGCCGATGAGGCGCATCGCGGGATTCGTATAGTGGCAATACGCGACCTTCCCAAGGTTGAGACACGGGTCCGATTCCCGTATCCCGCTCAAAAATTACTATGTAATTTTTGAGCGGGATACATCCCAGCTTTGTTGGGCGACCCGCTCATTATTAACCAAAAAGTGGATTATGAATAATTTCGCGGTATTAGTACGAAATAAATTATTTCGTACTTTCTATGTCAGTATATTGAAACCTATTTATTTTGGCCGTGATCCTGAAGAGGTTCACGATACCATAACACGAGTAGGCGAGTTTCTTGGAAGACGCGTGATTACAAGAAGCATAACGTCGCTGTTTTTTTGTTTTACCCATCCGATGTTAGAGCAAAACCTTCTCGGGATGCATTTTTCTAATCCGGTTGGATTGGCTGCCGGGTTTGATAAAGACGCTCTGCTTATCGACATTCTTCCTCATGTCGGTTTTGGATTTGAAGAGGCAGGGTCAATTACGGGCGAACCATGCCAAGGTAATCCAAAACCGAGGCTGTGGCGCTTAAAAAAATCTCGTGCGCTCGTAGTATATTATGGATTGAAAAATGAAGGGTGTGAAAAGATTGCCGCACGATTACGCCAGAAAAAATTTAAGATTCCGATTGGAACGAATATTGCCAAGACCAATAGTCCCGATACGGTTGAAACGGAGGCTGGTGTTAGTGATTACGTAAAAGCATTTCGTCAACTTGTTGATGTTGGTCACTATTTTACCGTTAATATCAGTTGTCCAAATACTTTTGGAGGTGAACCGTTTACTGACCCTGGCCGGCTTGACCAACTTCTTTTTGCAATTGATATCATTCCCACAAAAAAACCAATCTTCTTAAAATTATCTCCCGACTTGGGAGAAGAACAGTTGGGGGTTATTTTAGGGGTATGCAAGCGTCATCGCGTGAACGGATTTGTTTGTAGCAATCTTACGAAAATAAAGGACCCCGCAAAGATAAGCGATGAGATAGTGTCTTTACGAGGCGGCATTAGTGGAAAGGTAGTGGAGGATTTATCAAATACTCAAATCCGCTTTATTTATAATAAAATGGGCGATGAATATATTATCATTGGTTGTGGCGGTATTTTTTCGGCTGAAGATGCTTACATAAAAATTAAAGCAGGTGCTTCGCTTGTGCAGTTGATTACGGGAATGATTTTTGAAGGTCCCCAGCTCATCAGTGAAATAAATCGCGGCCTGGTACAGCTTTTGAAAAAAGATGGCTTTAAAAGTATTCGAGAAGCTCGAGGAGCAGAAAAATTATCTACACAGCGGGTGGTTGCTTAATTTACTCGTCTGGCTGAATTTTAGGCAATAAAATGCGTTGTAAAAAACGCATTTTTTGATACAATAACAGTATAAAGATATGGATAAATTATGCCGAAGTAGTTCAATGGCAGAGTCCCGATTTTATAAATTTCAATTTTTCAATGTATTATACATACATATTAAAATCCAAGAAAAATAATAAGTTTTATACAGGCTATACAAAAAATATCATTAAGAGGTTGAGTATTCATAATTCAAGAAGTGCATCTGCAACAAAAAATAGCCAACCTTGGGAATTATTTTATATAGAGGAGTTTGAAAATGAGGCAGATGCTGTAAAAAGAGAACATCAGATTAAATCTTGGAAAAGCCGAAAGGCTATTGAAAAATTGAAATTTATATAAAAATCGAGGATCCTCGATTGATTTTGAAAAATAAGAGCCGCCTTAGCTCAGTTAGTAGAGCAGCACTTTCGTAAAGTGAAGGTCCCCAGTGCAAATCTGGGAGGCGGCTCTTATTTTTCAATCAATCGGGACACTACTTTCGTAAAGTAGGAACGTGGGTTCGATTCCCTCCTTCGGCTCAATTT
>CAYIJU010000098.1:0-2041 GCA_964363855.1 uncultured Candidatus Saccharibacteria bacterium
CATGGCGCGGTGAATACGTTCTCGAGTTTTGTACTCACCGCCCGTCACTTCAAGGGAGCCGGGAATACCGGAAGCACCACTTTAGTGGTACCAAGGTAGGCTCGGTAACAGGGAAGAAGTCGTAACAAGGCATCCGTAGCGGAAGCTGCGGATGGATCACCTCCTTTCTAGATTTTTTTCATCGCAAGATGAAAATCCGCCTTAGGCGGAGAATCTGGGGTGTCGATATCCTAATCGGTCGCGATTGGCGACCGAGAACGGATGGTCACAACGTCGACCATAAATTCGTTGATTGATAATAGCGAGTCACGTGATTGCAATAGCAATTTTACGTGGCGTAATCTAAAAGAACCTATTCGAGACAACTAAAAGCAACTAAGCCACGTGACGAAATTTTACGTGGTAACTAAACCCCGTGTCCGCCTTGGGCGGATTTACGGGGTAACTAAACTTTGTGGAACCAAAAAACAACCCAATCAGGGTTGTTTTTTGGTTCCAGGGCGGACCGATGGAGATTCGAACCGCTGACCCCCTCGTTGCAAACGAGGCACTCTACTTCACCCCGTTAAATTTTTCTGTGGTGTTTGTTGGAAAAAGTCAGAACTCATTTTGAACAAAATCCCGACTGATTGCCGCGCTTCGCGCGGCAGAACCGAAACTGAACGCTCGGGCGGGCAAAAAGGAAGGGGGTTGGGGGGAAGGAATTTTTGCCCGCCCTCGCTTTCGCCGCTTCTTTTTCCGCCGCCGCAATTTTTCGTGCCAATGAAATTGGTGCACCGCCTATATTTTACTCGATAATAATTAACGGCACAAACATTTCTTCTTCGCTCACTCCGCCGTGATTCCCGATAAAGATATTTTGGTCCTCTCCTAAAACCAAATCTTTCATTATGTAATTTTCTTTCATTATCAAAACATAATCACCTATTCTGTCTTTAAGTTTTTCGTTCGGTTCAAACAAACCAAAATAGTTATTTTTTACTAAATCATCACTCTTGTAAATTTCGCAGGCATTTTTAAATTCTGTTTTTACATAATTTTCAAATTCTTTAACCTTTTGTGGTTTAACATAGCAATAAACAACCCTCGGCTCACCAGAAAGGGGCATCGCTAAAGTTTCAACAAATCGAGGGTGGTTTTTCAATTCAATAATTCTATCTTTCTCTTTTGTATCAATCAAACCATGGTCAGCCGAAATAATAATCACCGTGTTTTTATTTTTTAACAATTTAGCCAAAGATTTTACCTTTTTGTCTAATTCATTAAGGTGTTTTTTTGCCTCTTGGCTATCTGTTCCCTTTTCGTGGCACAACGAATCCAATTTAGCCCAATAGGCAAGAATATATTTTTTATTATTTGTTGCATTTAATGCTTTACTTATTTGTCTAAAAAACCCATTGAGATTTGAAAAGGGAAGTTTTTTTGCCCCCTTATCAACCAAGCGAGAATATTCTGAATCAATGTATGCCTTATGTTTAATAGAAGTAGAGGCTGTTTTTAAATCTTCGAAAAAACTTTTTTCATTATAAATGTCTTTGTATTTGATTTTTCCTTTCGATAATTTCAAATCTCCGGCGCGAGAAGTAAAGGGTAAAATAACCGATACCGCTCCAATTTCTTTTAAATACATAAACCAACCCGTCAAAGCGTGTTGTTGCGGAGCAAGGCCAGTTGAAAAGGTAGTCATGGCTGAAGCAGTCGTAGCGGGAAAAACAGATGTTATTTTTCCTTTTAAATTTTTATACAGAAAACTATCTTTTCCGTATTTTGTTAAATAATTGTAGCCAAGTCCATCAATAATAATCAAAACGATATTCTTTTTAGAAATATTGGAAAAATCAAAAAACTCGAGTGGCTTATATTTAGATTTGCCACCTAAAGCCCTTTTAATTGAGCTCATTAAATTGACAATACTTCCATTTTGATAATTTGGTTTATACATATTTAATTTTCTATTTTAATAATTCATCAGCCGAAACACCAAGGGCTTCGGCTAATTTCTGAATTGTCGCAAGCGTGGGGTTTCTTTTTCCGTTTTCAA
>CAYIJU010000099.1:0-1988 GCA_964363855.1 uncultured Candidatus Saccharibacteria bacterium
CTCTAAGTCTCCAAGTGCTTATTTTCCCATCAAAAACTTGCGGCACAACACTCTCATGAAACCCCATTTTAGGGTAAACAAATTTTTTATTAATTGGCTCTATCATAAACTTTATATCCTGACGTATATTTTATTCGTATATTCGAAAAAATATTCGCTATTCGCTGATTTCAAAAGGCGAAATGGGCGAAAGCCCGATTGGCTTCGGCCATTCTATGAGTATCTAATTTTTTCTTAATAGCTGCTCCTTCATTATTTGAAGCTAAAAGCAATTCATCGGCCAGTTTTTTATGCATTGGCTTGCCTTTTTTATTTCTGGCCGCTTCCAAAATCCAGCGAATCGCCAAAGCTAAACTCCTGTCTGCCGGCACTGGACGAGGAACTTGGTAAGTGGCGCCCCCCACTCTTTTCGGTTTAATCTCCAGAAGAGGCCTAGCATTTTCTAAGGCCTTTTCAAAAACTTCCAATGGTTCTTTTTTGGTTTTTTCTTTTAAAATATCAAAGGCGCCATAGACAATTTTTTTGGCTATGGTTTTTTTGCCCATCTTCATGATCTGATTTATAAATTTAGCCACTACTAAATTATTATAAATAGAATCGGGCTGAATATTTCTGTCTTCTCTATGTTTTCTTCTAGACATAAAAATAATGAATCGTTAAAAGAAGCTTAGCTTCTCACTTAGAAGCTAAGCTTCTAAGTTTTCGCACGTTTTACTCCATATAAACTTCTCTTTTGTTTTCTTCCTTCCACTCCTCCGGTATCCAGCACTCCCCTGACTATATGATATCTGACTCCGGGCAAGTCTTTAACCCTGCCGCCCCTGATCATGACAATAGAGTGCTCCTGCAAATTATGCCCTTCGCCGGGAATGTAAGCTGTCACTTCTTTTCCTGAAGTCAATTTTACCCTGACCACTTTTCTCAAAGCCGAGTTCGGCTTTTTCGGAGTAACGGTAAAAACTTTTAAGCAAGTGCCTCTTTTAAATGGCGAAGGAAATTCCACCGGCCGATTTTTTTTCGGATTAAAACCAAAACTCAAAGCCTGAGTCTTATCCTTACCCACCGCTTTTTTTCTTTTATGTTTAATTAATTGTCTGATCGTCGGCATAACTCTTTTAATCTAACAAATATTAAAATCAAAGTCAACTCAATAATTTGCCAAAAGAAAAAAGAGGCCCTCCGTTAAAACAGACGGCCTCTTATGGGTGAGAAAATTAATTCGAGCAAAAACGCTTTTTTAAACCGGCCTCTTTTAATTTTTGAAAAATCTCTTCTGGTGTCCCGGACAAAACCATTCTCTCGGGTTTATGACCGAATGGCTTTACGAGCAAAAATCCCTGCCTGACTCCCAGCCGTGAACAGCACTTATCGTCCCAAAGGCCGAACGCATTCCTGGCAAGAACCTTGAATATGGTTCTCAAGCTTTCATATTTCTTAGACGATTCGCAAACTCCGCATATATGCTTTATTATGTCATCGCTACCATAATCAGAAGAAGTTTTTGACCTTATGACAGCGCTGTGCATCGATTGCTCGGATAATCTTAAAAGCGTATATAACGCCCTTAAACAATCGGGGAGTACCCCCACCACCGAATCCATTATGGGATCGATTTTTTCGTCCGAATCAATGAAATTTTTAACGTTCAACAACTCCGGAAACAATTCATTCAATCTGGTGTCCATTATGAATTTCCTCCTTTAACTATTTAATTATTTTAAAAAAATAATATCATACTCCAAAAAATAGTCAACTGTGTGTGGGGGGTATTTGAGGGATATCCGATTTCCCTCACTTATTTATCTCCGGCCAACAATACCGGAATTTCAAATGCGTCGTCATCCAATCGCTTTTTGCTTGCGCGATGCCTTGACCGATTATTAATCCGTCCCTTATTACGACAGCAATTGAGATTATTTTCTTCATGTTTACCCTTTCCACAAGCCGTGGATAGTGCAGTATTCGCGGCCACAGCACATTTATAAATT
>CAYIJU010000100.1:0-1951 GCA_964363855.1 uncultured Candidatus Saccharibacteria bacterium
CATTGGCCTGAATAACTTTTCCTTCCGGCGCCAAATCGCGCAAAGGAAAAGCCGTTCTCTGATGGCCGTAGCCCATATTAACCGATATAATCCACGCTTTATCCATGTTTTATTATTCTACCACTAATATTTTAAAAATTTTAATTTTTGGCTTTGCTGCCAGCGATGGATAAAAAATGCCAAAGCCAAGTAAAAAATTACAATAAAAATCCAGTGGAGATGTTCAATCTTTAATATATTCAAAGGAATTTTGGAGAAGATATCAATAATTTTAGTTATATAATTCAAAGCCAGCCAAACCGGAAAAGAAAAAACCCAGCCCAATGGCGAAAACGCCATTCCCAAGAACCCGAAAATAAAAATTAAAATCGTGATTGGCGCCAAAAAAGGAACGATTAAAATATTAGCCGGAAGCGAAACTAAAGAAATATAACCAAAATTATAAATTAAAATCGGCAAAGTAAAAACCTGGGCAGATAAAGTGGTTGCTATTGTTGATTTTAGAGGGAAAAACTTAAAATCCGGAATTCTCTTCAGCCATTCAGAGAAGATCGGTTGGAGATAAATTATTCCCATTATTGCCAAAAAGGAAAGCTGAAAGCCGATATCCAATCTCAAAAGCAAGGGATTTAAAGCCAGCATAAAAGCCGCGGCGAAAATCACCACGCCTTGAGCCTGCGACATTCTGCCTAATTTTTGAGCAAAAAGAAAAATACCGGCCATAACTCCGGCCCTGACAGCCGAAGCCGGAGCGCCTATCATCAGAATATAAAGCAAAAGCAAAACTATTGATAAATAAAATGCCTGTTGCCGCCATAGGCCCAAAGAAAGGAGCAAGGTTAAAAATAAAGAAGCGATAATCGTAATATTCATTCCTGAAACTGCCACAATATGCCTTGTGCCGGTTAAATTTAATTTTTCCTGCCACTCTTTGGAAATGCCTCCCTCATCTCCGAAAATTAAAGCTTCTAAAACTCCGATTTCCGGCGGAGAAATAAATTGTCTTGCCGTTTCTTTAAACTTATTTTTAAAAGAAATTAAAACTCTGATTATCGGGTTGCCGAATCCTTGGCCGATTAATTCTATCTTGGGAAAACTCATTATTGAATAGATCCCGTCTTTTTTAAGATAATCTTTATAGTTGAAGCCGTTTATGTTTTCTGATGGCATCTCCAATTTGCCTGTAATTCTTAATTTATCCCCGTATTTATATTCCGGATATCTTCCAGCTGTCACCAATACTCCGTTAACGACTATTTTTTGACTTTTTTCTCTGATATCCGGCTCCGAATTTACAACGCCAATAATAAGCGCCTCGCCGATAGGCGAGGCGGGTTGACTGATAAAAAAAGAATAGATAAATATTCCGGCGATAAAAACCAGACAGAAATAGAGTAAAATTTTTGAAGGAGTCATTATAAAGTTATACCGCTAAAAAGACTCATCACCCCTTTAAGCGCAATCAAAGCGGCGAAAATAATCAAAATCATTATGGGAAAATTGAAAAAAAGAGTCAGGATAAGCAATACTCCTGCCACCAAATCTATCAAACTTCCGATATCAGAAATAAAAACAATACCTTTCATTATCAAATAACCGGCAAAAATAACCACGGCAACCGAAGGAACGGGAATATTATAAAATCCCCTTATTAAGAGAGAACCGGCGATTATATCCGCTATACCTAAAAATAACATATTAAATAAAGCCCGAGGTCGTTTAATTATCTTACTTGGCAAATATCAAAAAATGGCGAAATGGCTTTTTGAATTTCCAATAAAAAATCTCTGGGATACGGCTTCACTTTTTCAAATTCTGAATCAATATTTTTTCCCGGCAAAAAACTCTGCAGATAATATCTTTTAGCTCCCTTAATCAATTTTGCCATTTCTATCGCATCCTCTCTCTTATGGATTCCCGGCACTATTGTACTCCTAAACTCATAATCAAT
>CAYIJU010000101.1:0-1827 GCA_964363855.1 uncultured Candidatus Saccharibacteria bacterium
TTGTTGTCGGTTTGACCAAAGAAGAATTTGAAAGAATTAAATCTCAAGCGGCAATCTTCAGCGAAACGCAAATTCAAAATATATTAAACCTTTTTCTTGAAGCCCAAAACAAGATGAAATATTCGCCCATCCCCCAGCTTCCCTTAGAGTTGGCGATTATTGAGGTGTGTGGTATAAATTAGCCATTGCGGGATCGTCTAATGGTAGGACAGTGGCCTTTGAAGCCATCAATCTTGGTCCGACTCCAAGTCCCGCAGCTCTTTTCGCTTCATCTATAATCACTTAGAAACGGAGTTTCGAAACGGGGTTTCTAAGTGGTGTTCTAAGTGGTGCTGTCGGCAGGGCTTTTTGAGTTGGGTAATTTGTGCTAACGTAGAGTGGTTACATGAACCCAGGAGAAAAAATATTAAGATTCAGTGAAGTGTCTTTCGCCTACGGGCGCAATAAACCCATATTAGATGAGGTTGATTTTTCTGTCAGGCAAGGATCGAAAATAACTTTAATGGGCCAGAACGGCGCTGGAAAAAGCACCATTTTTAATCTTATTGCAAGGGTTCTCGAACCGGATTCTGGAGTAATTAATATCAATGTCGGAATGACAGTTGCTCAAGCAAAACAAGCAATTCCTCGGGATCAGCTTCATTTAACAGTGCGAGAATTTTTTCAGAGCTGTTTTAAGGAAAAAGTATACGACATTGATCCGAAAATTGACGAAGTCCTTAAGATAGTTAATCTTACTGCCGATAAGGACAAAGTTATCAAATCATTTTCCGGCGGTCAGCAAGCCCGGCTTTTATTGGCTTCGGCTATTATTCAAGATCCCGATATACTGCTTTTAGACGAGCCGACTAATAACCTTGATAAGGAAGGAATTGCGTCGCTGACGCAATTCCTTATTGATTATAAAAAAACCTGCATTGTCATTTCTCATGACACTAATTTTTTAAATGCGTTTACCCACGGCGTTTTGTATTTGGATGTATTTACCCGCAAGGTTGAGCAGTACATCGGAAATTATTTTGATTTATTGGTTGAAATTGAGGCCAGAATAGAAAGAGAAAACAGAAAAAACGCCCAGTTGGCAAAACAAATCCAAGAGAAAAAAGATAAGGCAAATTATTTTGCCCATAAAGGGGGGCAGTTGAGATTTTTGGCGAAAAAAATGCGGCAGAAAGCCGAGACAATGGAAGAAGAAAAAGTTGAAGTCAGAAAAGAAGATAAAACAATCAGGCCATTTATTATTCCTTCTCAGCAGGATATTGTCGGAGAAATTTTAAGCATTACCTCTTTCTCTGTTATGAAAAATTATAAATCAGTGCGCCGAGAGGTCAGTATTTCTTTAAAAAAGAAAGAGCGTTTGCTTCTTGTTGGGCCCAATGGCATCGGCAAGACCACGCTGCTTGAATCCTTGGCCTCGGGCAAAGCCAAGGGCGCTAAAATCTCTCCGGATGTTAGGGTCGGATATTACCGCCAAGATTTTTCCACTCTTAATTTTGATGACACAGTTTACCACTCTCTCAGTTCGGTGGCTGAAAATTTTTCCGAAGAGAGTCTCCGTTCTTTGGCCGCAAGTTTTTTGATAACCGGCGATTTGATCTATTCTAAAATAGGCAGTTTATCAGAAGGGCAGAAAGGTTTAGTTTCTTTTGCCAGGATAGTGATGCAAAAACCCGGGCTTCTTATTTTAGACGAGCCGACTAATCATATTAATTTTCGCCATTTGCCGATTATTGCCGCCGCTTTAAATAAATATGAGGGAGCGATGATTTTAGTCAGCCACATTCCGGAGTTTATAAAACAAATAAGAATAGACGAAATTATTGATTT
>CAYIJU010000102.1:0-1730 GCA_964363855.1 uncultured Candidatus Saccharibacteria bacterium
CCTTTCACTTTTCCCATCCCGACGATTAATATCACCAAAGATTTTACCTGGGATGATCCGAATTTAAACTTAATGTGGGAAGCGACGGCCAAATATGGGGTTAATTATTTTTCCAATTTTATTCAATCGGATATGAAGCCGGAAGATGTCAGGTCAATGTGTTGTCGGCTTCGTCTCGACAAAAAAGAACTTTTAAAGAGAGGCGGAGGATTGTTCGGATCAAATCCCTTGACCGGATCTGTCGGCGTGGTAACAATCGGCTTGGCCAGAATAGGTTACTTATCTAAAACTAAAAAAGAATTTTTTGAGAGGTTAGGCAAGACGATGGAGTTATGCAAAGATTCGCTGGAAATTAAAAGAAAAGCTTTGGAAGAATTTATGGAAAAGGGCTTGTATCCTTATTCCAAGTTTTATTTGGCCGGAGTTAAAAAAATGCGCAATCAGTATTTTGGCAATCATTTCACCACCATTGGCATTGTCGGAATGAACGAAGCCCTGCTTAATTTTTTGGGAATTGATATCGGCTCTTTGAGGGGCAGAAAGTTTGCCGTTGAAATTATGAATTTTATCCGCGAGAAACTGGTAAAATATCAGGAGGAAACCGGAAATCTGTATAATCTGGAAGCAACTCCGGCTGAATCTACCGCTTATCGTATTGCTCAAAGAGATAAAGAAAAATATCCTGATATTATCACTGCCGGAACTAAAAAAGTGCCTTATTACACTAATTCTACCCACCTGCCGGTTAATTATACCGATGATGTTTTTGAGGCGTTAAAATTACAGGATGAATTGCAGACAAGGTACACCGGCGGAACAGTGCTCCATTTATTTGTCGGGGAGAATATTTCAGATATTCAAAATGTGAAAAATCTTATTAAAACTGTTTTTGAAAAATTTCGTTTGCCTTATGTCACATTGACTCCGACTTTTTCTGTTTGTCCAACTCATGGCTATATCGCCGGAGAGCATTTTAATTGTCCGCAGTGCGCTATCCAGCAGCCTTGCGAAGTTTATTCCCGCATTGTCGGATATTTGCGGCCGATTCAACAATGGAATGTCGGCAAACAGCAGGAATTCAAAGAGAGAAAAGAGTATTTATTAAAAGTATAATCCGAATATTGCGAAGAATGAATGATTTGTCGAAGTTTGTTGAAGTCATTCTTCAACAAGCGTTGTTGAAGAATGACTTCAACAAATTCATCTTATGTTAATCGGCGGACTTCAAAAAATTACCTTAATTGATTTTCCCGGCCGTGTCGCTTGCACGGTTTTTATTTCTGGCTGTAATTTTCGCTGTCCTTGGTGCTATTCGGCCGAGCTTGTTTTGCCGGAGAAAATAAAAATCCAGCCGGAAATTTCAGAAAAGAATTTCTTTAATTTTTTAAAAGGAAGAAAAAATCTTCTGGAAGGCGTGGCGATTTGCGGGGGAGAACCGTCCTGCGATAAAAAGCTGCCAAGCTTTGCCAAAAAAATAAAAAAAATGGGATTTTTCGTAAAACTGGATACTAATGGTTCAAACCCTGAAATATTAAAGAAACTTATTGATAAAAAATTAGTTGATTATATCGCTATGGATATTAAAGCCCAATTTTCAAATTATGAGAAGGCGGCGGGGGTGAAAGTGAATTTTGATAAAATTAAAAAAAGCATAGACATAATTAAAAATTCTTGTATTGATTATGAGTTTAGGAGTACAATAGTGCCGGGAATCCATAAGAGAGAGGATG
>CAYIJU010000103.1:0-1660 GCA_964363855.1 uncultured Candidatus Saccharibacteria bacterium
GGAATTGCCGCGGTTTCCGCAAAAAATCCAGACACGCTTCTTGCGGCACGGAATTTCAGCCCGCTTTTGGTTGGAGTCGGCGATGGCGAGCGATTTGTCGCATCAGACGCTTCCGCGATTTTGAAGCATACCCCTCAGGTCGTCTATCTCGATGACGGTGAAGTCGCCATTCTGACGTCGTCGTCCCACGCTATTTACGATCGTGCGCGGGTACTGCGCAAAAAACCGGAGCACACGATCGAGTGGTCCTTGGAGGAAGCGAAAAAAGGCGGGTTTTCGCACTTCATGGAAAAAGAGATCCATGAAGAGCCGGACGCAATTGGAAATTCGATCCGCGGAAGGATGATTCTCGGCGAAGGGCTTGCGAAACTCGGAGGGCTCCGGGACAAAGAAGAGATTTTGCGCTCAGCAAAGCGTATTTTGATCTCCGCATGCGGCACCGCGTATTTTGCGGGCCGTACAGGCGAATACATGCTCGAAGAATACGCCGGGATTCCGACAGAAGTGGATATTGCGTCTGAGTTCCGGTACCGGAAGCCGGTGTTTCGCGAAGGAGACGTGTTTTTTGCGATCTCACAGTCGGGCGAGACCGCAGATACGCTTGCCGCGATTCGCGAGGCAAAAGAAAAAGGCGTTCCGGCCTTTGGAATAGTGAATGTTGTCGGCTCGACCATTGCGCGCGAAACCGACGCCGGGGTGTATCAGCACGTTGGGCCCGAGATTGGTGTTGCCTCGACCAAAGCGTTTACGTCCCAAGTCGCGATTCTGGCGCTTCTTTCTGTCTATCTCGGACGCCAGCGCGAAATGTCGCTTACGACAGGCGAGCGCGTCTTGCATGAACTCGCCCGCATCCCAGCTCTTATGCGCCGCGTAATTGAAGAAAACGAAGTTTTAGAGATTGCGAAAAAATATTCGCACATCAAAAATTTCTTCTTCCTCGGCAGAAAGTATAATCTTCCGGTTGCGCTCGAGGGCGCGCTCAAATTAAAAGAGGTTTCGTATGTCCACGCCGAAGGAATTGCCGCGGGTGAAATCAAGCACGGAGCAATCGCAATGATCGATAAAAATATTTTATCGGTTGTGATCGCGCCGAAGGATTCGGTCTATGAAAAGATGGCTTCCACCATTCAGGAGATCAAGGCGCGCGGCGGGCCGGTTCTTGCGATCGCGACCGAAGGTGATTCTGATATTGTGGAGCTTGCAGATGACGTGATTTTTATTCCCAAAACCCTTGAGATGTTGACACCGCTTTTGTCCGTTCTACCGCTTCAGCTTTTTGCGTATCATTTTGGTGTATTAAAAGGGTTTGATGTCGACAAACCAAGGAACCTCGCAAAGTCTGTCACCGTCGAATAGAGATGCTTGCCCCGTCACTAAATTTTGACTTTTCGTTGCTGCCATCCGAAGCCGGCGAGATTGCCATGTATTAAGGAAGGGTATTCACCAGCCGCATATTACAATAGAGCAGCAGTCAAAATTTCAGTGCGGGGTTGATAAACCTCGCAACCTTGCAAAAAGTGTTACGGTTGAATAAAGATTGAAGTCGGAATGAATCCCGTTAGAAATCGCGGACGCGTATAAAATCGATGTTTTTGATTCAAAGACCAGGCTTTATTAATGGTAATAATCTAGAACGCAGGAGTTTTTCGTCCGCGTCCTA
>CAYIJU010000104.1:0-1607 GCA_964363855.1 uncultured Candidatus Saccharibacteria bacterium
ACAGCAAAAAACAAAAAAAACAAAAGTAATCTATTTAATTCTGTTTTTAATATTTATTTTTACTATTATAATTACCGGGTCGCGCGCCACCTATCTTGGAATGTTAACCGGTTTTGTTTATTTCTTTTTCTTTTACCCAGTCAAATCCGCCCCGCAAAGCGGGACGGTGTCCGCCCAAGGCGGACAATTTGACCGGGTGAATCCGATTAAATTGCTCAAAATAATTGCCGCCTCTTTTCTAGTTTTGACTGTAATTGTTGTTATTTTATTCAATCTTTTCCCCCAAATATCGGAAAAAAACAGATTTTTAAAATTGGTTTCAAGCAGATTATCCATAGAAAGAACCATCAAGGACATAACAGGAGCCAGGCTTGTCACTTGGCAGATAACCTTAAAAGCAATAAAAGAAAACCCTTGGCTCGGCTGGGGGCCGGAAAATTTTTATATTGCTTTTGAAAAATATTACGATCCTGTTCCCTTTAACCGCCAACGGCCGTGGTGGGACAAGGCGCACAACGTATTTTTGGAAATCGCCGTAAGCTCCGGCATTTTATCTTCTTTGCTGTATATTGCTTTTTGGCTAGCGCTTCTGTGGCAACTTGGAAAATTTAAAAAAGAACAAAAGAAATCCGCTGTTATCAGCAGTAATCAAGAGATAACGGCTCATGGACTTCAGGCAATGTTTATTGGATACTTAACCGCGCTCTTCTTTAATTTTGACAGCTTTTCAACTTATTTGATATCTTTCTTTTTTGTCGGCTATTCTTTTTATTTGCTTTTCAACCAGAATCCTGAAAAAAAAATAATTATACATCCTCCAAAAAATAATATTTTGGGCAAAAAGCCAGCTATTGTCTTCCTGGCTTTATTAATAATTATTTTTTTCTGGTTTTATAATATAAAACCTTTTTATGTGGCCGGACAAATTGAATACGCCCAAAATTTAACAGAAACAAAAAAATGCGAAAAATCGCTTTCTATAATGGAAAATGTCCGAGGAAGAAGCAATATTCTTAAGGCATATGCCGGCTTGAGGTATTCCGATTTCTTAAAATATTGCGCCAATCTCAACCTTGCAAAAGAAACCGAATACGTTGCAAAAGGAATGGAGGCTTTAAAGATAAGTTCTAATTTTCAGCCTAAATTCACCAGAACATGGCTGTTTATGGGCAGTTTTACCAATATTTTAGCGGCCAGAGAACAAAATAATACAGAAAACAGAAATAAATTATTATCAGAGGCAAGAGATTATTTAAATAAAGCTAAGGAGCTAAGCCCGGCGAGGCAGGAAATATTCATAGAATTGGTAAAAAATTACATGGTGCTTGAAGACCACCAGGCAATGAAAAAAACAGCGGAAAACTGCGCTAAAATAGACCCCAGTCAAGGAGAGTGTTATTGGTATATGGGCGTTGCTGAAATATTTCTGGGCGAGCAGGAGAATGGAATAAAACACATTGAAGAAGCAAAAGCGAAGGGCGGATTTGCTCCTATATATATACAGCTGGGAGCCGCCTATATAAGCCAAAAAAATTACAAAGGCGCGGCCGAAGCCTACCGCATATTAACTGCCGAACAACCGGAAAACGCAAGTTTTCACGCAGTAT
>CAYIJU010000105.1:0-1586 GCA_964363855.1 uncultured Candidatus Saccharibacteria bacterium
GGTTGCGGTTGTTTTTATCAGCTTTTACCGAAAAATCGCAGAATAGGAATTGATATTGAGCCAAAAAAACTTGCTGGGATAGAAAACAAAGGGATAATAAAGTTTAATTATCTTGCGTGGTATCCTAAAAATCAAAAAAAAGAATATATAGTGATTGGAAATCCGCCATTTGGACATAGGTCTAATATTGCCATTGATTTTTTCAACCACGCAACGGAAATGGCAGATATTATTGCTTTTATTGTCCCTAAACAATTTCAAAAGTATTCGGTTCAGTCGCGGCTTAACGAAAGCTTTCATTTGATCGCTGATTACGAACTTGATGAAAATTCGTTTTATACTCCCGACGGAAAAGATTTTACTATCCGGTGTATGTTTCAAATTTGGACGAGCAAAGACACTCATTGTAAAAATTTGCGGCTTTTAACGCCGCCGCCGACTACGCACAAAGATTTTATTATGTATCAATATAACAATACTAAACAAGCGTTAAGGGTGTTTAATAATGATTGGGATTTTGCTGTCCCTCGTCAAGGATACGAGGATTATTCTCGTCGAGAAACAGAAGTTAAAAGATGTGAAAGAAATAAACAGTGGATATTATTCAAGACGAAAAACAAACAAATTTTCAAACGCCTTTGGAATTTTGATTTTTCTAATCTTGCTCGTAAAAATACAGTAATTTATGGTTTTGGCAAAGCAGATGTTGTGATGGAATATAATCGTCTTTATGCTTAATCAACTATTCCAAGCGCTTCGTAGCGAGAAAAATCTTTATCTCAATGCTAAAAAGGGCAGTGAGTTTGAAGATAGGATAGCTGCCTATCTAAAACAAACGATGGGATTCAGCCGTATTTTAAAGGCGGACATATTAGCTGAAGATTGGGTATTAATAAAAAAACATATAGGAAATAAGTTCGGCGATAAATTTTTAGAAATTCCCAGTAATAATCTCAAGCGGACTTTTATTTATCAGCCTTACGGCTCGCAAGAATTCCCCGATTTTATTATTTTTACTGATAAAAAAATCGTGCCGTTGGAAATTAAATTTTCTGCCAAGAGCCAGTCTAAACCAATTTGGAATAGCAATGTGCCGAGAGCCAGCGCTTTTTATATTTTTGGCTCTTATGGATTAAAAGATATTACTTTCTTTTGCGGTGCCGATGTCTTGGCCCGAAAACATCGCAAAGGTTTATACGGATTTTTTGCCGGCATTCAAGCGCTACAGGATAAAATCCGACTAGATATGCCCGCTCTTGATATAACTAATAGAGGGTTTACTCCTTATATTCGGTCGGCTTTCGACCAAAGAAAACATAAGCCAAGCGTGGAAACTAGTTTTTTTGCGCATCCCAAAAGAACAAAAGTTGAAAATTTAGCTATTAAAAAATTAAGGGATTTGTAGCTTGATTAATCCGAACTCTTTACATATTAAATGATTCGTGTATTATAAAAATATCCTTAAAGTAGCTGTTCTAGTTTAGGGTTAAAAGGTCGTTTTATTCGCACTAGTAGTTATATTTATTTATGGCTTTCAAAGATTTTGGTCCCAAAAGGGACTTTCCTCCCAGAGAGATGATCAAGGG
>CAYIJU010000106.1:0-1556 GCA_964363855.1 uncultured Candidatus Saccharibacteria bacterium
ACAGCAAAAAACAAAAAAAACAAAAGTAATCTATTTAATTCTGTTTTTAATATTTGTTTTTACCATTTTAATCACCGGATCGCGCGCCGCTTATCTTGGATTAATAATCGGATTTATTTATTTCTTTTTCTTTTATCCGGTTAAACCAAAAGAGGGGCGGATTAACCCGGTAAAGCTGCTTAAAATAATTGCCTCCTCTATTCTAGTTTTGGTTATAATTGTTGTTATTTTATTCAATTTTTTCCCGCAAATTTCAGAGAAAAATAGGTTTTTAAAATTGGTCTCAAGCAGGCTGTCTATAGAAAGAATCATTAAAGACCTGACTGGAACAAGGCTTGTGGCCTGGCAAATAACATTAAAAGCAATAAAAGAAAAACCATTGCTTGGCTGGGGACCTGAAAATTTTTATATCGGTTTTGAAAAATACTATGACCCCATTCCCTTTAACCGCCAAAGGCCGTGGTGGGACAAGGCCCATAATATAATTTTAGAAACTGCCGTTACATCGGGCATTGTTTCTGCTTTTCTTTATTTTGCTTTCTGGCTGTCTGTTTTTTGGCAGCTCGAAAAATTTAAAAAAAAGCAGGGCAGCAGCGAATATGCTTATTTGTCTCATGGGATGCAGGCAATGTTTATAGGGTATTTGACGGTTCTTTTCTTCAACTTTGACAGCTTTTCAACTTATTTGATATCTTTCTTTTTTATCGGATGCTCTTTTTTCCTAATTTTAAACCAAAACCCGGACCAAAAACAAATTATATTTCCCCCTGAAAATAATATTCTGCAGAGAAAACCCGTTATTATTACTTTAGCAATTTTAATAATTATTTTCTTCTGGTTTTATAATATAAAACCGATGTACATGGCAAGCCGGATTGATTACTCCAAAAAATTGACTGAAGCAAAAAAATGCGACAAATCGCTTTCAATAATGGAAAATGTCAAGGAAAAAAGCAGTATGCTTAAATCTTATGCGGGATTAAGATATTCGGATTTCTTAAAAACATGCGCTAATTTAAGCCCGGAAAAAGAAGTTGAATATGTTAAGAAAGGAGTGGAGGCGTTAAAAATAAGCTCTGTTTTTCAGCCCAAATTTACAAGAACATGGCTGTTTTTGGGAAGTTTCACTAATGTTCTGGCCGCCAGAGAGCAAAATAATGCGGAAAACAGAAACAAAATACTGGCAGAGGCGAGAGATTATTTAAACAAGGCAAAAAGTTTAAGCCCCGGCCGCCAGGAAATACTTATAGAATTAGCCAAGAATTATATGGTGCTTGAAGACCGCCAGTTAATGAAAAAAACATCTGAAGATTGCGTAAAAATAGACCCAAGCCAGGGAGAGTGTTATTGGTATTTAGGAATTGCTGAAATATTTTTAGACGAACAGGAAAACGGCGCAAAACATATTGAAGAAGCAAAAAATAAAGGAGGGTTTGCTCCCTCGTATATACAGATGGGAGCTGCTTATATAAGCCAGAAAAACTACAAAGACGCGGCCGAGGCCTACCGCATATTAACTGCCGAACAACCGGAAAACGCAAGTTTTCACGCAGTAT